>DASXBH010000269.1:0-3249 GCA_036491775.1 Candidatus Acidiferrum sp. | reverse complement strand
CTTCAGCGCGCGGAAGTAAACCAGCGAATTATTGATACTGTCGACGTTATCGTTCTCGGCCTGCACCAGGAAAGTGGGTGGGGTATTGCGAGTGACACGAATATCCGGATTCAACTCGAACTTTTCTTTGTCGTTCCACAGATGTCCCGGGTAAAGCGCCACCGCGAAATCCGGGCGGCAGCTTTCTTTGTCCGCCGCATCTACACCCGGATACAAACGCTTGTCGAAATGCGTGCTGATCGCGGCCACCAGGTGCCCCCCTGCCGAAAAGCCCAGCACTCCGACTTTGTGCGGATCGATGTGCCACTCGGCGGCATGAAAGCGCACCAGGCCCATTGTCCGCTGCGCGTCTTCCAGCGCCGTCGGTGATTTCGGATGGACCTGGCACTTGCATCGCTCTTCCCAATGCATACCCGAATCTGGCACGCGATACTTCAACAACACGCAGGTAATTCCCGCGGACGTAAGCCAGTCACACACTTCCGTTCCTTCCAGATCGATGGCCAAAATCTTATAGCCACCACCAGGAAACACCACGACCGCAGCGCCAGTATTCTTTCCGCTTGGGGAATAGACCGTCATGGTAGGGCGCGAGACGTTGACCACGTAATCCCACGGCTTCCCAGCAACCACATTTTCCGCAGTCGCGGTGACTTCCGGCCCGGAGACCGGCTGCGCGTCAGGCGCTGCCCCTGGCCATATCGGCAATTGAGTATGTCCCGGCGATGGCTGCCAGCCTTGGGTCTGCGCGTGCAAGCCGCCAGTCGCAATCACAATAAAGAAAATTAAGATCGCGGCTTTCATCACATTCTCCGCAACTCTATCTAACCCGTTACTGGCGAAGCCGCTGATTGGAAGCCTGAAAAAAGATCGCTGCAATTGGTTCGTGAGCGGACGCGCTTCTCGAGCTCAGGTGTTTATCAGGCGGCAGGAGTCAGACTCTTCGTCGAAAGTTACATCTGCCTCGGAGTGACGGGTTTCCAGGATCGGTTTAACTACGGAACGCGATTCCGCGGCGGGCTCGGGCGCTGCCGGTTCTGGCGGAGGTGGATTTCTCTCGTTGATCAGCGGCGTGAGCCAGGGACTCTGCAGTGCGGCCAAAGCCAACTCTTCTTTGAGGTCGTTGTAGAGCGAATCGGCCAGCTCCTCACGCGCTTTATCCTGGTAATTTTCGCGATGCTTTCTGCGCAGCGATTCAAAAACCGACCGTGCGGCTGTGGCGCCAACCTTTGCTTCGATCAGGTTTCGGGATTTACCGGACTTGTAGGTCCGGAGCGCGTTACGGAACGTCACTACTGAATCGCCTTGGCTCTCGTCGAGCTCTTCGGCAAGTGCCTGCACAAACTGCGCTTGAAAATCAGATCGATCTTTAAGGTTCTGCTCGAGTTCCGCGAACTGTGCGGTCAGTGTTTCCTTCAGCTTCTTGATGTCGCCCGCATTCGAGTCCCAAAGTTTCTGGACGTCCTTGGCTAAAGCCCGCGCGTATTCGTTGCGCATTTGCACCGTGGCGCCGGCCGTGGCGGTTTTCGTCTGTTCGTCGATCAGTTTCAGGCTGAATCTGGCAACCAGAATAAACACACCCACCAGGATTACTCCCATGATTCCCAAGGTCCACATTTGCGTGTTCAGGACTCTTTGGTAGTAAGCCTCGTACTGCGTCTGCGTGCGCGTGATGTAGTCTTTTTCCATCGCTGCGCTGTTTGCTGCTTTTTCCGCGGCGTCGGCGCGCTCTTCAAGCTTCTTCAGGCGGTCATCCTGTGTGGAGTGCGAGGCTTTTTGTGGCTGCTCACAGCGAAGGACCGGGTTAAAAAAAGCAAGTACCGCAGCGAGAAGCAAAATGTGTCGGCTTATGGTAGTCACGGGTCAGTCTCCTGGCTGGGACTTCCAATCTAGTTGCCGGAGAATAGGGTGTCACTGTTGGGGGCCGGAAGCCGTGTCCGAAGGGATACCGTCCGAAAGGGCTAGGCGTTTCGCGGCGCAATGCCGTCCAGTTTTCTCGACTCTCATTGTCGTGCGCGACATCTGTGACCACTGCGGCCCTCTTAAACTTTCTTGAGCCCACTGCTCCGTGCCTTTCTGCGAGTGGTCTTGTGTATAGGGCACCTGCCGCGTTACTTTTTCAGGAAACCATATCGTGTCACGATACATCTAAACCTAAGGGGAGGAACCGTAGTGCTTTTAGCGTTAAGGTTTTAAGCGGAAAGAGGAGAGATGCTATGCGCAAGACAAACTCCGATCCTGCGGTTTGGTTTCCCACACAGCTGCCGCCAGGGTTCGTCGCCAGTTTTCGCCGGTGGAACATCGTTATAACTTGTATTCTGCTTTTCATGGTCCTGGGATTGACGGTCGCTGGAATCGTTACGGGACTCGAGGCTCGCACCACAACTGCTCAGAAGGCTCCTGTCAAGCACGAATCGAACTCCGCTCCGCTTGGTCTCGCGCATTCGGGGACGGGGCTGGAGATGTTCCGAGTGACGGGAGCATCCGTCTCCTGACGTTATTTCTTGCGAATTAAAGTGATCGTATTGGTGGAACGCTTGCCATGGTCCAGGTTCGTCCAGGCTTGGACGACGTGATCCTTCGTCGTGAAAGTCATCAGCAATTCGACCATGTGCAGGTCATTCGGCGTATTCATGCCATATACACGCTCAATAGCGAAATCGTATTTCCCGGTGGCCGCGGAGAGTGGACCGGTTTTCAAAATTGGCTGGTTCCCGGCAGAGCAGAAATGAGTGGCAAGGATGTGGTCGTCATCCAGACTGTACATGGTGAGCATTGCTGGCTGGCCCACTGGTTCAAGCCGTTCCATCACCAGGCCGGAGGCGAGGACCTCATAACTCGCACGGACCGGCTTTCCGTTACTATCTTTGCCTTCCCATTCACCTGCGAGCGTTTTGAACTGCTCCAGTGCGGGACTGGAGCGAGTTTCGGCATGCGTCGGGTGTGCTTGACCATATAAAGGTGCAGGAACGAGAACAGCGAGACCGAATCCAAACAGGACCAACGAACGGAGCACGGGAGCCTCCTTGGGACAATGGACGCAAGAGAATTATCCGGCTGCGAAACCTGGTAGATGAGCAGAGAAATTTGATTTTGGCGCAATGCCGCGCCGGAGTCTAGCACCTAAATATTGCGATATCGCAGCGTTCGTCCGCTGAACCCTCAGTCCTGGCCTCACGTGTTTTCATCGAGGCGTCATGCCGGCATCTTTCCAATGGTCCGTATGGGTCGAGGACCGTACACTAAGAG
>DASXBH010000268.1:0-7331 GCA_036491775.1 Candidatus Acidiferrum sp. | reverse complement strand
TCGATAATGACGCGGTACGCGGTGCCGTCTGGGATCACTTGGCTCTCTCCGTCGACGGTCACCGCCAGCGGTCCGCGTGTGGAGCGCACGATCAGCTCATTGGCAGTAAGAAAAGTGACTTGGCCAATTGTAGGAGCGTCGGAATCGGCGCGAATCGCGGCTTTGGAAGCGAAGAGCGTGAAGGCGTGAGCGTTGCCGGTTGAGAATGTCGCGGTGCCGGCGAGAAGCTTGGCAGACGGCGTGCCATCGGAATCATCGACGATCGCGTTGCTGGAATTGAGCAGCAAAAGGCGTGCGGCGCCGGCGCGAATCTGTGCGGTGCCTTCGTGGTCGGTCATGATCGAATCGCCGCCGTAAACGGTGGTGCCTACTTCGGCGGAGGTGGAACCGACGCGAGCGTGCTGCGCAGAGATAATTGTACCGAGTGCGGCGGAGGCCTTCGGCGCGGGTGCGCCCCAGACAGGCATCGTGACTAGAGTGGCTGACAGCAGAATGGCGGCTATCGAGCGTGCAACTTGCATACAGGGCTCCCTCAGTGACGTGGAAAGCATACTTCCGTATCTTGCCTGTCGTCAATCAGTAAGAGGCAGGACTCCGAGGGCGGCGCAGTAACAAATGTGGCCGCCTGGAGATCAGCACCGCTCGACCGGTTGCATCTGCTATACATCTAAGCTTCAGCGTCGCGGGCAGCGACATGGGCTCCTTTATCAGGCGCAAAACCCAGAACTCAAGAAAGGACAACTGGCTGCGTGGACTGGAACCCTCGAGTGGTAATGGAATGGCTGTTTAGCAGCGAGCGCGGCGATTCAGATCGATTGCTGCCTCGGTGGCTATTCCTGCGGGCGCTGGGGGTGATCTATTTTTCCGCATTCCTGGCGCTGGTGTTTCAGATTCGCGGGCTGATTGGGCCGCAAGGAATTCTGCCCGCAGGCGAGTATCTGGAGGCGGTGGCCAGTTCGGCGGGCCACTTGAAATATTGGTACGCGCCGACGTTGCTGTGGTTCAGCAGCAGTTCGCCAATGCTCATGACTTTGTGCTGGGTGGGGCTGGTCGCGTCGGTTCTGCTCGTTTTCAATATTTGGCCGCGGGGCATGCTGGCGACTTGCTTCGTGTGCTTTCTTTCGTTCGTAAGTGCGGCGTCTGACTTTTCGGGATACCAGTCAGACGGCATGTTGCTGGAGGCTGGATTCATTTCGTGGTTTCTAGCCCCGCCGGGATGGCGCCCAGGACTGGGGCGTGAGCATACGCCGATGCGGGCGAGCGTGTTTCTGTTGCTGTGGGAATGGTTTCGGATTTATTTCGAATCGGGCGTGGCCAAGATTATCAGCGGCGATCCGGAGTGGCGGCACTTCACGGCGATGGACGAGTATTACCAGAATGGCCCACTGCCTACGTGGATTGGCTGGTACGTGCAACATTTGCCGCACTGGTTTCACGCGGCAACTGCCTTCGGAACCCTGGCGTTGGAATTGGTGTTGGTGTGGATGCTGTTTCTGCCGAGGCGCTGGCGGATCATTTGCTTTTTCATCGTGACGCCATGGCAGATCGGCGTGATCCTGACGGCGAATTATGCATTTCTGAATTACCTGGTTTTGGCGTTGGGCATTTTTTTGTTGGATGACCGCTTTATCGCGCAGTTTCTCCCTTCTCATTGGAAATCCATTCTCCCTGTTGCAGCAACCGGCCCTGAAACGGCAGAAAAGGTTGAACCTCCAATGCAAACCGCGCAATGGCGTCGGCAATTTAAGTTGGCGGGAAAGGCTGTGACCGCGGTGATTCTCTCTTGGCTGTTCTACGCTTCAACGGTACAGATGTTGTGGATGCTGTGGCGCGATTTGCCGCTGCCGGTCAGTCCGGTCGTGGCGTTGGAACCGTTTCGCGTGGCAGAGCGCTACGGATTATTCGCGGTGATGACTCCAGCGCGGTACGAAATTGAATTTCAGGGAACGGATGACGGGCAACACTGGCTGGCGTACCCGTTTCGTTTCAAGCCACAGGACCCGGGTAAGCCGCCGGGGATTTATGCGCCGTACCAGCCGCGCTTTGACTGGAACTTGTGGTTCGCCTCGCTGGGCGAATGGCGCTCGAATTCAATGGTGCCGCGAACGGAAGAGCGGCTATTGAGCAACGATAAAGATGTGCTCTCGCTGTTTGCCAGCAATCCATTTCCGAATGGGTCACCGCGGCAGGTGCGTGCAGTGCTTTGGCAATACTGGTTCACGAGTATGGCTGAGAAGCGTGCGCAGGGCATGTGGTGGCGCCGGCAATATCTGGGATTGTACGCGCCGGAGCTAGAGCACGAGCCGGATGGCAAAACGGGAGTGGTCGAATGGCCGGAAGAGAAGCCACGTGAGTAACATTGGCGCACCGCGATAGGGCCGCCAGGCTAGTCGCGCAAGAAATTTCGCATGAGTGTGAGCTGAAATGAATCGGAGAGCTTGTGTCATTGGAGCTGGGCCAAACGGACTGTCGGCAGCGATTGTGCTGGCTCATGCGGGCGTAAAGGTGGAGGTGTTTGAAGCAGAGCCCGAACCGGGAGGCGCTGCGCGAACGCTGGAATTGACGCTGCCTGGTTTCCTGCATGATTTTGGATCGGCGGTGCATCCACTGGCCGCGGGTTCACCGTTTTTTTCCTCGTTGCCGCTAGCGAACTACGGTCTGGAATGGATTCATTCACCTTGCCCGCTGGCCCATCCGCTTGGTGATGGCAGCGCGATCACGTTGGAGCGGGATCTGCGCGATGCGGAGGTTGAGTTCGTGAGAGATGGCAAGGCTTGGCGTTGGCTGATGCAGCCGTTCGCCGAGCAGTGGCCCACGCTTTCGTCGGAAGTGCTCCAGCCGGTTCACGTGCTGACGCCGCATTTATTTTTGATGGCGCGTTTCGGACTGGTGGCGTTTCCTCCGGCGAATTTGCTGGCTGGAGCGCTGTTTCGAGACGAACGAACCAAGGCGCTCTTCGCGGGATTGGCAGCGCATTCATTTTTGGGTTTGGACGAGCCGTTGAGCGCGGGGTTTGGAGTGTTGCTGGGAGCAGCAGCTCACGCAGTGGGCTGGCCAATTCCCAGTGGAGGAGCAAAGTCGATCACTGCGGCGTTGTGCGGGCAGCTTGCGGTATTGGGTGGAGAGATTCGAACATCGGCGCGCATCGAGAGCCTCGCGACGATGACCGGATACGACATGACTCTGTGCGATGTAACGCCGGCGCAGTTGGCGAAGATGAGTGGTGCGCGACTGTCAGACGCGTACGCATCGCGGTTGCGGAAGTATCGCTATGGTCCGGCAGTTTTCAAGATCGACTATGCGCTGAGCAGCCCGATACCGTGGACCGCGGCAGCGTGTTTGCGCGCGGCGACGGTGCACGTGGGAGGAAGTTCGGGCGAAATTTCCGCTTCGGAATCGGATATGCGTGCCGGACACCACTCGGAGCACCCCTTTGTTTTGGTGGCGCAGCCAAGCTTGTTTGACTCTTCGCGAGCCCCAGATGGCAAGCACACGGCGTGGGCGTATTGCCATGTGCCGAATGGATCGTCGGTTGATATGCGGCAAACGATAGAAAAGCAGATCGAACGATTTGCGCCAGGCTTTCGCGACTGCATTCTGGCTCGGCGAGTTTTTGCTCCGGCAGCCTTAGAGAAGATGGACGCTAACTTAGTTGGCGGAGACATTTCCGGAGGCGCAATGAATTTGCGGCAGTTTTTCTTCCGCCCAACATGGCGGCACTACGCAACATCGGCAAAGGACATTTTTCTGTGCTCCGCGTCGACGCCACCAGGCGGTGGAGTGCACGGTATGTGCGGCTACCACGCGGCGAGGATGGCACTGTCGCGATTTAGCGCCTAGTGGCCTCGAAGATTCCTTGTTAAGTTCGAAATGGGATTCCATGGAGCGGAGGTCCTCACTCTTGAGACCGCGTTCGAAACGACGGGCGCGAGCTTCGGGTGTAAAGCTGGTGTGTCAATGGGACTGCTGGTAGAACGGGCGCGTGGCTGCTAGAATGCTCACAACGTATGGCAGACTGGAAGCAAATCACAGCACGCATCCGCAGAGCGCGAACCGGCAAAGACCCGGCAGGACAGCTATCCAACCTATTTTCAAAGACGCGCGACGCCATGGTGGCGTTTGAACTGGCTCGCTATTTCGAATCCACCGGCAATTCGACCGACGCGGGGAAATGGTATCTGACCGCGGCGCAACGATTCCGTCGTTCTGACTGGAAAACAAAAGCGCAGGAAAGCGCCACACGCCTTGGAGCCACCGAGGCCGCGGAAGTACCTGCGGGAACGGCTACGGAAGCGGCCGGCGAATCGACCGCTGCGGGTGAATCTGCAGGAGCCGAAGCGCAAGAGAGCGCGGCGGCGTTGGAAGAGATGGCCGTAGTTTCGGGAGCCGAGGAGGCGCCGAACGCCAGCAAAGCGGTTGAAGCAGGACCCGCCCAGCGAAGTACTGATAAAAAGCACCGGCGTGGCAGGCGTGGCGGACGAGAGCACCGGCCCGCGAGACGCAGCAGCGAGCAATCGAGCTCATCATCTTCGACGACATCCGGAGCGAGAGAACCGCGCGCGACGGAGTCTTCCTCGGTGGCGCGCACCAGAGAAGCCAAGGAAGACGAAGCGCCACCTCGGCCCGTTCCGTCGCGTTCGTTCGAACAAGGCCCCGAAGTTCCTGCACCCAGTTTGCGGGGACGCTACGGCGATCCCGGACTTGCATCGCGGCTCACGCAGCTAGAAATGAATTTCCGGCGCCTGCTGACTTGCGAGCCGATCAAGCTGGAAGACGCTACGGGTGCACCGGCTGGGCCTGGGGTCTGGGTGCTTACCGACTCTGACCTCACGACATATTATTACGTGGAAGCGTGCCAGACGTTGCGTGTAGCCATCCCGAACCTATTGCGTAGCGGCTCGGTACGTCGCGGCGAATCGATCAAGCCGCAACTCGCCGATCATCTGGGAATTCCCGAGACGCGCGTAGCGAAATATCTTTCCGATCACTGCGTGGTGCGGTGGCTGCAAATGGATGATGGCGCGGCGCACTTCGCGCACTTTTTGGTCGCGGTTCTTCACCCGACGCTGAACGAGTAGCGGAAACCCGTCGCGACCGACAAAACCCGGAGTACTTGCTTCCTAGAAGTAACCCCTTTTCGTACTAGGAAAAGCCTCCGTTCACTGGTCCTCGGCGCCATTTGACCCCACAAATATGCCGTTCACCGCAACCTTCTGGCTTCTCCCCCGTTACCTGTCAAACTATAGGTGTTGAAAGACTTATGGGCCGCGCAGAGAGTGCGTGGTAGTCTTTTGACAGCCTTGGGGGCAGTAAGAAAAAGGCTCAAGTCGCTCTAAAGCACCTAAAGCACGTGCACCAAAGTGGGGCATCAATTTTCGAAAGCGAGGCTACAGCTGTATGCCTAATTCCCTAAGCACACAATTTTTTCGGTCGATCGACTGGGTACTTTGCAAAACCGCAGGGGTGACCTTCGACACCATCCAACATTTCAACAAGAAAAATCCCAATCCATCGGTGACGCCGCAGTGGTCGGATAAGCCGCTGCTGAAATCCTGGGAGAAGACCAAGCCGACGCTCGGCTTTCCTCGCCAGACGGATTCACTTTGCCCGGCATGCGTAAAAGAAGCGCGCGAAGCCATTATTGCCGGCGAAAAAGATTGGCGCGACCTGATGCACGAGAAGGTCGGCGAGATTAAGGCGCAGATCGTGGAGCGCGATGGGCAAGTCTGGATGATCAAGGACTGTCCGCAACACGGCCACTACGAAGACATGATGGCCATCGACGCAGACTTCCTGAAGTGGATTGAGAAGCAATTCCCGGGCCGCGATATTCCGGCGCACAACGACGAAGGACTGCACAAGCACGGTTCTTCGAACGTTCGCTATGGCCGTGGATCGGTGCTGACCGTCGACCTGACCAATCGCTGCAACATGATGTGCGATCCGTGTTTCATGGACGCGAACCAGGTTGGTTACGTGCATGAGCTCACTTGGGACGAAGTTAAGGAAATTTTGGACAACGCGGTGAAGATCAAGCCGCGCCGGCAGATGTCGGTGCAGTTCTCGGGCGGAGAGCCGACCATGAGCCCGTTCTTCTTTGACGCGATTTCGTATGCGCGCAAAGTGGGCTACAACTCGGTGCAGGCAGCGACCAACGGCATTGAGTTTGCCAAGAGCAAGGAATTTGCGCGTAAGGCGTTTGACGCCGGCCTGCGGTACGCATATTTGCAGTTTGACGGTATCGGCAATGATGCCAACAGCCACCGTCAGATCGGCAACCTGTTTGACGTGAAGCTGCGTGCCATCGAAAACATGCACGAAGCGGGCATCGAAATCGTGCTGGTGGTGACCATCGTCAACAACGTGAACAACGATCAGGTAGGCTCGATCGTGAAGTTCGCGATGGAGAACCCCAAGAAGATCTCTTTTGTGAGCTTTCAGCCGGTTTCGTTTACCGGCCGCGACGAAGACATTACCCCGGAACGTCGTTTGCGGCAGCGGTATACGCTTTCGCACTTGGCGCAGGACGTCAGCAACCAGGTTGGCCGCATTGAGCCGACCCGCGACTGGTTCCCTATCTCGTTCATCAGCACGTTCGCGGGCTTTGCGGACATGGTCAAGGGCAACGAATCGCAATGGGGTTCGCTGTCTTGCGGATGCCACCCGAATTGCGGGGTGGGCACGGCGATCATGATCAACAAGGAAACCAAGGAATGGGCGCCGGTACCGCGCTTCCTGGATGCGCAAGGGCTGACCAAAGACGTCACGGCGATTACCGACGCGGCGCGCGGTAAGAACTTTTCGAACTTCATGATGGCCATGGCCCTCTTGAAGAACTACCACCCGTTCCAAGGACCCAAGGGCCTGAAGCTGTGGGACCTGTTCAAGAAGTTTGACAAAACCTGGGCGCTGACCAAGGGTGCATCCACGAAGTATGGGCGCACGTCACCGGAGCGCGGTTACGAAGACGCCATGAAGCGTCGCCAGACCGATCCTTGGAACTTCCTGTTCATAGCGGGTATGTGGTTCCAGGATTTATTCAACTACGACTTCCGCCGCACCGAAATGTGCATCATCCCCTACGGCACGCAACAGGGCGAAATCAGCTTCTGCGCATACAACACCGGCGTGGGCTGGCGACAGATCATCGAGAACATGCACAAGAACGCGACGGTCGCCGAGTGGTACAAGAACCACGGCAAACACGAGATTTACGCTAAGGGCAAGAGCGTGAATCTTGGCTCTTATGAGCATTCTTTGGTGATTGATGCCGAGGATGCTGCGCGCGTTCGCCACATCGAGCACGATATTCCGGTTACCGCAGCGGAAGA
>DASXBH010000267.1:0-5168 GCA_036491775.1 Candidatus Acidiferrum sp. | reverse complement strand
CGTGCCGTGGGTGATTGGAGTCAATAATCATCAGGGATCGCTGGCGACTTCGGATGCGGGACTGATGACGGAATTGATGCCGCTGCTACGGGAGCGGAATTTGTTTTTTGTTGATAGCCGGACAGCGGCGACGACGGTGGCGTTTGATACTGCGGAGAAAGAGGATGTGCGCTGCGCGTTTCGGAATGTGCCGTTCCTGGATGATGTGCAGACGGAAAGCGCGATTCGAAAGCAATTGGAATTGGCAATTCGAGGAGCGAAGGAAAAGGGCGAGGCGATCGCGATCGGACATCCCCACGCGGAAACGTTGCGGGCGCTGCGAGAAGTGTTGCCGCAGGCTGGGGCGCAGGGAGTGCAACTGGTGTTCGCTTCGGAGTTGGTGCACTAGGCTAAGGCAGGACGCGCGTTTTCACGCGGGCGATATCGTCTAAGTTTGCGCGGCCGGTGACGCGAGCTGTGATGGCGAGATCGCGGACTTCTTTGGGAAGAGCCACATCACGACCAGGAATTGCAATCCCATAGTTAGAAAACAGAAGACGCTGCCTTCCGGGCCGACGGAGCCACCGGTGAGCCACTTGGGCCCGTGCAACAGGGCGTAAGAAAGATGGCCGCGCAGGACTTCGCCACTGTCAGGAGCGGAATACAGGAAAGATTCCGCCCAGTCGAAGCTCATGTGCAGACCCACGGCGTACCAAAGATTTCCGGTGCGTTTCAGAGTGAAGGCAAAAAACAATCCAACGATGGCGACACTGAGTGCACCGACCCAGTCTTCCCCTTGATTTGCCAAATGCACGACGCCAAATCCTACCGAAAGCAGTGCGGCGGCAGGCCAGAATCCGATGAGTTGGCTAAGCGCGAACTGCAAATAACCTCGAAACAAGAACTCTTAGAGAGACCGACAAAGAGGAACAGCAGCAGGTGGATCGACGCCCAACGCAGAATCTCCGTACCGGAAAGAGCTAAAGGTCCGAACGAATACCCGCCGAGAGCCGCAATCAAGCCGATGAGCAGCGAGGCTTCCGCCAAGCCAAAAACGATCCCGAGCCAAAATTTTTTCTGGAACATTTCGCGAAGCGGCAGGCCATAGTCGCCAACTTGGCGATGTTCGAAAAGGGCCATAGCAGCGGAGAGAGCAAGGATGAATGCAAAGTTTCCGGCGTCGAGCCACAGCAAGGTGACTGGATCGACGGTGCTAAACGAAGCGTGAAAGATGCGGACGAGCGTGCCGACGATGGCTGGGGCGACGCCGAAGGCCAAGGCGAGGAAAATGAGCAAGCGGGTCAGGTAGCCGCCCTTGGATGGGCTCTGTGGCGGTGTGCTGATTCGGTGATCTGAGAATGCCGGCTGGGCATCATCCGTCGTGCGTAGTTGCGAGTCTCGCTCCGAGTCGTGGTCCAAGTTTGGCTCCGTGTTCTGAGTTAATACTCTATCCTGCTTTGACGTCTCGAGAGCGCCCGGCTGGGAGAATTGAGATACGAATTTGATGACGGCGAGTTTCGCGTAAAGGTGGTATAACCCATTTCTGAACGGAAGGCAGTTAGCGTGCAATCGGTTGCTCAACTCAAAGGGCATCTTGTGGCAGGACGACTGGCGCTCGACTTCGCCAATACGGCGCCGGCCGCTCATGATTTGTCGTGGGATGAATTCGTATCGTTCCTGACGGCGGCGCGGTTAATAACCGAAGAGCGGGCGGGGCGATTGCAGCCTTTACCGCAAACTGAACCGAAAGCTGTGGATGCAGTGCTGCTGCGAATTTTGCGGCTGAGAGAATCGCTGCGAGCGATTTTTTCGAGTGTGGTGCAGAAGAAGCCGTTTCCCAACGTCTGGGTGGAACCCATCAACGAGATTTTGCGGATAACCGAAGGTCACGACGAGTTGGTGCTTAACGGCGAGGCGTGGCGGCTGCAATTCGTGGCGCGCGAAGGCGGGCTGGAGTGGTTGCTGGCGGCGATTGCGCGATCAGCGGCAGAGTTGCTGGTGGAAGGGGCGAGCGCACCCATCCGGCGATGCGCGAACCCGGGGTGCCGGCTGTTCTTCTACGACGATTCGCGGACGCACCGGCGGCGGTGGTGTTCGATGATGACCTGCGGGAACCGGCATAAGGTAGCGGCGTTTCTGCGAAGACACGGAAGCCGGCGAAGGAGTAGTTGAAGGCCAGGGTTGGTGCCAGGCCAAAGGCGGCGGTGCTGGGGGGAATGGCAAGGGAGGCCTATTGTTTATTGATTCGTCGCCGAGGCGTCTTCCTGATTGAGCAGCCGATGGGCAGGACGTATCCTTGAGAGACAGTCTGAGTCGAGCCTATTGAGGTGCTTTATGCGCCATACGATCACGATGATCGGGCGGACATTTGCTCTGGTATTGGCAGCTAGCGCGCTGCTGTCTTTCAGTGTATATGCGCAAGATGCCGCGGCACCTTCGGTGGCGGAAGCGGCGAAGCGGGCGCGCGAAGCGAAGCAAAGCGCAGCGAACAAGCCGGCGAAAGTAATTACCGATGACACGCTGCATCCGAATTCGAACAATTCGCCCAGTGTGCCTGCGGAGTCCGGGACGCAAGCCGGGAATACTTCCGCTTCTGGCGCACCTGACGGCGCAAATCAAGCCGGAGCTAATGCACCGGCGACGTCAAACGAGGAGACTGAGGACAAGAAGAAAGAGCTGGACTCGCTGAAGCAGCAACTGGTGGAAAAGCAGAACGAAGTCGATCTGGCGCAGCGGGAACTAGCATTGGCGAATGACAATTATTATTCGAAGGCAGACTTCTCCAGCGATAAGTCAGGGAAAGCGAAGCTGGACAGCATGCAAACGGATTTGAATGCAAAGAAGGATGAGTTGGCGCAGATCAAGGCGAAATTTGCGGAGTTGGGTGGCATAGAAGAACCGGCGAAAGCACCCGCACCGGCAGCGCCGGGGCAAGCGCCAGCCAGCAATCCATAGAGTTTGTTTGCGCTCCTTGCGTGTTTCTACTTACTTCTAATTCTAAGTTCCCCGCTAAATGCTTCTCGAGTGAATGAAATTAGATCGGCCACGCTGGATTTTTGCCAAAATTTTCCACAGAATTAATTTTTCTACGAGAGAGTGCCGGATTTTCCGTTGACAGTTGTTCGTGGAGAAGAGAAACTTCTTGCGTTCGCTCGGTCCACGTACCAATTTCGGCTGCCAATGGGGGCTCGATCTCGTCGAGCTGGCGGCCACTGAGGGAGTACGTATGACATTTATGCCGGGCTCCACTGTTCAGTGTGTAAATCCCGTTTGTGAAACGCGCGGAAATTGGCTTCGGGCCGAAATGGTGGGCTCGGAGCATTGCCCGAAGTGCGGTGAAGCGCTGCGGCATGTGCCACCGCCGCTGATGCCGCGTATGCGGCTACGACCGCGAACGCCTGCTCCCCGCCCACATCTCCGTCCACGCTAAGAAGACTCTCGATCATCGCGACGTCGCAAGGCCGAACACGCAACACGTGTGTGTGCATGCATTTCGCTAATTGAACGCGGTTCGATGCGGTACCACTGCAAGTGTTGGTAATGCTGTATGGGCCTGATTTCGGGAATGGGTACCAAGAGTCCGGTATTGCCCGGGGCTTCGCTGGGCCGTGATATTGAAGCTCGCGTCAAAAAAGGCCTGCCGAAACGGAATTCTGGAGCGGTTGGGCAAGGAGGTGGGCACATGGAACGAGAAACAAATGGATGGCGCAGCGCGGTGGCGGTGGGGGCAGCTGGGATCGCCGCACTGGTAGCGATTCGAGCGGCGGTGCGGCGCTCGCGGTATATGGACCTGCGAGGACGAGTGGTGTTGATTACCGGCGGCTCACGCGGGCTGGGACTGGCGTTGGCGCGGGAATTCGCAGATCGCGGAGCCAAAGTGGCGATCTGTGCACGAAATGCGAATGAACTGGATCGAGTGCAGGCGGAATTCGATAGACGCGGGACGGCATTTCTGGGATTGAAATGCGATGTTGGGGTGCGCGGCGAAATTCAGCGCACCATTGCAACGGTCGAAGAGCAATTCGGGCCGATCGATGTGCTGGTGAATAACGCAGGAACGATTTTTGTGGGGCCGATTGAGAATCAGGGCATCGAGGCGTTTGAGGATGCGTTGCAGACGAATTTCTGGGCGGCGGTGTACGCCACGTTTGCGATTCGGGAGGGAATGAAGCGCCGCGGCCGCGGACGCATCGTAAACATCGCGTCTATAGGCGGGAAAGTGGCGATTCCACATCTGCTGGCGTATTCGGCGAGCAAATTTGCACTGGTGGGATATAGCGAAGGGCTGCGCGCGGAGTTAGCGAAAGATAATATTTTTGTGACCACGGTGTGCCCGGGTCTCATGCGTACGGGCAGTCCGCGGAATGCCGACTTCGCTGGGCAGGCGGAAAAAGAATATGAATGGTTCGCGGTGAGTGGTTCTGTGCCGGTGGTTTCGATGGAGGTGACACGGGCAGCGAGACGGGTGGTCGATGCTTGTGTTGCGGGGGAAAGCGAAGTTCATCTGGGAATCACGGCGAAGTTGGCGTCGCTGGCGCATGGACTGGCGCCAGGACTGTGCGCGGAGTCGTTGTCCCGGGTAAACCAGCTCATGCCGCAACCCGGAGATAAAGGGACGCGGATACAAAAGGGCTTTGAGAGTGAGACGCCGATTACCGCGAGCAACTTGACGAAACTGACTAGGATGGCGGAAGAAACGCAGAATCAGTTATAGAGATAGCTGGCTGTAGCTTCAATCAAATCTGGGTCTCAAAAGAAAAAGGACCGAGCACAACGCTCGGCCTTTTTTGTAATGCTGTGATTTTTGTCGAGGAGTTTAGGTTTCGACCAGGCCGCGTTCGAGCATTTCTTCGTCGCTTAACCAGAGGTCGGGAATGTTGGCGGAGCCGAGGCGCAGAATGTCTTCGAGAGCGCCGCGGACTTCGCGCAGTTGAAAATCCACGCCGATGCGTTCGAGCAGATCGATGAGGGCCTGGGCGCCCTCGGCCAACATTGCCTTGGGGCGGACACCGGCTCGATCGAGGCGATGGTAAGTGACAATGTAGAAGGCGTTGAGCGCCGCGCCGTGCCGAACGATGTGCAGAAAGCCACGCGTTTTCGGCGGACTTGGTGCGGTTTGTACTGCGTAGGCCGTTCCGGGGAGTGCGCTCATCGTGGCGTCTCCTGGGCTTCCCGCATCAACTGCACCC
>DASXBH010000266.1:0-26334 GCA_036491775.1 Candidatus Acidiferrum sp. | reverse complement strand
AACATTTCCCGGGTCACTCCGGCGTTCCTCCAGAAAATGTCCGGCCACCGCAGAGGCCGCTTCCATGTCGAAAACGTTGAACCTGTATCTCATCAAGCCCACGCAATACGACGACGAAGGCTACGTCGTTCGCCATTTTCGCGGCGTGCTCCCCAGCAACACCCTGGCCTGCCTCGCCGGGCTCACCGAAGACGTCATCCAGCAGAAACGTCTCGGCAACGATTGGCACGTAAAGGTTCATCTCTTCGACGAAACCGTCGACAAGATTCCCGTCAGCAAAATTTGCCGCTCGCAAAGCTGGCCGCATCGCAATTCCAAAACGGTCGTCTGCATGGTTGGCGTGCAGACCAATCAGTTTCCCCGCGCCGTCGATCTCTCGCGAACCTTCCGCGCAGCCGGGCTCACCGTCATGATTGGCGGTTTCCACGTCAGCGGCTACCTCGCTCTGCTTCCCGATATTCCCCCGGACATTCAGCAACTCATGGACGAGGGCATCACCCTGGTCAAAGGCGAAGTCGAAGAAACCTGGGGCGATCTGCTCTGCGATGCGGTCAACGACCGCCTCAAGCCCATGTACGATTTCCTGAACGCCAAGCCCGACCTTTACACCAAGCCGCTCCCCGCCATTCGCAAGAAATATCTCAACAAGTTCATCGCCTCCAATTTCGGCACCCTCGATTGCGGACGCGGCTGTCCCTTCGAGTGCACCTTCTGCACCATCATCAATGTCCAGGGCCGCAAAATGCGTTTCCGCTCCGCCGACCAGATCGCCGAAGCCATTCGCCGCAACTACCACGAAAACGGCATCACCTTTTATTTCTTCACCGACGACAATTTCGCCCGCAACAAAAATTGGGAAGGCATCTTCGACGTCCTCATCAAGATCCGCAACGAAGACAAAATTCCCGTCGAGTTCATGATGCAGGTCGATGTCCTGTCCTGGAAAATCAAAAACTTCGTCACCAAGGCCCGCCAGGCCGGCTGCATCAACGTCTTCATCGGCATGGAAAGCGTCGATCCCGGCAATCTTGCCGCCGCCGGCAAAAAACAGAATCAGGTCAGCGAATATCGCCAGTTAATCCAGTCCTACCGCGATTCCGACATCTCCACCCACGTCGGCTATATCATCGGGTTCCCCTTCGACACCGAAGCTTCCGTGCGCCGCGATCTCGATTTCCTGATGAGCGAAGTCCGTCCCGATCACGCCTCCTTCTTTATTCTTATGCCCCTCCCCGGCTCCATGGATCACCTGCACATGATGCGTCGCGGCGAGTGGATGCATCCCGACTTCAATCTCTACGATTCCCAGCACGAAGTCACTCACCACAACAATTTGAAGAATGGCGCGTGGAAGGACATGTATTTCGAGGCCTGGCGCACTTTCTACAGCATGCAGAATATGAAAGACGTGCTGAAGCGTGGCTCGCCAGCCAATTACTGGAACAATTTCCTGCGTTTCCTCTGGTACAAGAATTCCATTCAGACCGAAGGCCGCCATCCCATGATGTGCGGCTATTTCCGCCTCAAAGGCCGCAAAGCCCGCCGCCCCGGCTTCCCGATTCTCTCCCGCTGGGATTACTACACCACGCGCGCCCGCGAGATTCGCGAACACTTGCGCGGTATGTGGCGCGTCGCCGCCGAGATGGAAGAACTCTGGCTGCAGACTCGCCACCCATCCGCCGCCGAGCAGCGCGTCGTCGAAGAACTAGCCAAGATTCGCGGCAAGTACGACCAACTCAAAATCTCCGACCTGCAAGTCGCCTATCAGCGCGCCAAAGAACACTTCCCCACTCTGCACGTTCCCTCCAAAGTGCATCTCTTCTGGGCCAAGTGGAGTCCGCTCCTCGTTCCCAACAAGGTCTACACTCGCGCCGACCTGCACGCCTTCTGGAGCACGGTTCGCGAGCGCTGGGACGACACCGACTTCCTCCGCATCCCCATCCACAAGGTCCCCTTCAACCTTCTCCGCGACGCCCAACTCTCGCTGCTCTTCTTCTTCCACATGGCCCGCGAACTGTGACCTGCGTAGCCACAACTTCTCCGTCAGCGCACGGCTCCAGCCTTGCCCTACAAAAAGCAAAATCCTTGCGGCTTCAGCCCCTGAGCTCAACCCGTTCAACGCGGCGAAAATCCTCCGTTCCCAAACCCCTGCGCTACAATACCCGCAGTTATGAAGCACTCTCGTCAACGCTCCCGGAGCTCCGCGGCCCAGCTGCTCCAGCAGGATCAGTTACGCCCCGGCCTGCGCCTCGGCGTGGCAGTTTCCGGCGGCGCGGATTCCGTCGCGTTGCTTCTCTTGCTCCTCGAACTCCGCGAAAAGATTGGCTTCGTTCCCTCCGTAGTCCACTTCAATCACCAGCTGCGCGGCAAAGCCTCTGACTCCGACGAAAAATTCGTCGCCAACCTCGCCAGAAAACACCGCCTCGAATTTTTCTCCGCCCGCGAAAACATCGCCGCAAAAGCAAAACGCGAAAAAATCAACCTCGAAGACGCTGCGCGCCGCGCTCGTTATTCCTTCTTCGATCGCTTGGTTCAACAAGGTCACATTCATCGCGTCGCTGTCGCGCACACCGCAGATGATCAAGCCGAAACTGTAATCGCTCACATTCTTCGCGGAACCGGACTTGCAGGACTCGCCGGAATTCATCCTCAAGCTGGTTCAGTGATTCGTCCGCTTCTCAGCACGCGCCGCGCGCTGTTGCGCTCTTACCTTCGCGCGAAGCGTCAGACTTGGCGCGAAGATGCCACAAATCGCGACACGGCACGAAATCGGGCCCGAATTCGTCTAAAGCTTATGCCTCTTCTGGAGAAGCAGTTTCAGCCCGCAGTCGTCGAACACCTTTGCCAACTTGCCGAATTCGCCCGGGAAGACGAAGCCTATCTCGAAGCTCAAGTCACAAGCCTTATTAAGGCCGCGAGCTCAGCTAAACCCGTAAACGCAACCAACCTCAATTCCACGTCTTCAGCAGATCCACGCCGCGTTTCTCGCTGCGGCGCGCGCAGCCAACATCAGCCCGAGCAAAGCCTTCCACTTGTCGAGTTTCTTGGGCAGCCCAAATCGATGCAAACACGGCTGATTCGCCGTTTAGTGGAAGCAGTGAAACCGCGCACGGGCCAGCTCAGCGCGGCGCATGTGCAAGCTGTTCTGAGGCTTGCAGCAGACCAGAACAGCGGGAAGTGGCTGCAACTTCCCGGCGGCGTGGAAGCGCGGCGAGACCGCGACACGCTGAGCTTCCTTCCGGCGCCGATTCGGCATCTAACCAAGGAGGCGCACGATTCCTCGCATCCGAATTACTCCTATCCTGTTGATTTGCGCGCTGGCGCCGCCGATATACCGGTTGTCGAACTCTCTACGGTACTGCGGTTCAGAGTGATTGACTGGGTTGACGAAGGGCGAGAAACTAAGGATACAGGGGCTTTTCTCGATCGAAAGAAGTTGCGCTTCCCCCTTGTCGTGCGAAACTGGTTGCCCGGTGACGTATTGCGTCCGGTGGGCCATCAGAAAGCACACAAGCTGGCGCGACTTTTGAACGAATTAGGAATTAGCCGGTGGGATAAAGTTTCCTGGCCGGTGGTGAGTGACGGGGAGCAGGTGCTGTGGGCGCGCGGTTTGCCGGTTGCCGCGGAGTTTGCGGCGAGCAAAGCGACTCGTGCAGGAGTGATGATCATCGAGGACCGTGAATCGTGACCATGGCTAAAGTGGCCACTTATTCCGCTGCACGTATCGCGAACCGCATCAATGCTATGGGCCGAGAAATTTCACGGGCCTACAACGGGCGTAGGTTGGATGTGGTGGTTACCATGGACCGGGGCTTTATGTTTGCGGCAGACCTGATACGCGCCATCGATGCGCCGGTTGCGCTGTATTTTGTGAGCGAAGACGTCCGCGATGTGGAGCAAGGCGGGCGGACCCGGAGAGAAGTATTTTTTGCAGACCGGGCCAACACGGCTGGAGGCAAAGCGAATTCAGCGCTGAAGGGCCGGGACGTTTTGCTGGTGGATGCGATTTTAGATAGCGGCGTGACGCAAGACTTTTTGTTGCGACGGATTGGGGAGGGCAAGCCCCGGTCGCTGCGGCTGGCGGTACTTTTGGACAAGACGTCGAAGCGCCGCGTGAGTTTGGAGCCCGATTACTTTGCCTTTAAAACTGCATCTAATCAAATGTGGGCCGGCTACGGCTTAGCAATGTCCAACGGTATCGGGTCCAACGAGAACCATCTTTCTGCGGCAGGAAGCAAAGGCAAGGCTGGAAACGGCGCCAGGGGAAAACGCGCCAAGAGGAAGTAGCGGGTCGCCGCGCAAATTGAATTTTTAGAATTTCAGGCTGGGGTTAAGCGAGGTCAAAGTGAATTCTAGTTCCACGGCAAAAACAATTCTTTTTTGGATTTCTATCGTATTTTTGGGCGTGATGCTCTGGAAGTTGGTTTCCGCCAACGGCCAGTCGACGCGGGAGTTAACGCCCAGCTATAGCGAGTTCATGGCCAAGGTTGACGAGGGTGACGTGAAAGAAGTCACCATGTATCTCTCGCCCAACAGCTATGAGCTGCAAGGCGAATACGCCCGGCCTGCGAACACCAAGTTTCACATCACCGTTCCGAAGGAAAACGCGCCGGAAATTACCAAGTTGCTGCGCGATAAGGCCGTGCAATTGACGGTGAAAGAAGTGCGCAGTGGAGACTGGGTTTTGATCCTTCTGAATGCGTTGCCATTGCTACTGCTGGCAGGCTTCGTTTTCTTCCTGATGCGCCAGATGCAAGCCGGAGGAAATAAGGCGCTGAGCTTCGGCAAGTCTCGGGCTCGGTTGCTCTCGGCACAGCAGAAGAAAGCCACTTTTAAGGATGTTGCGGGCAGCGATGAAGCCAAAGAAGAGCTGCAGGAAATCATCGAATTCCTGAAGGATCCGCAAAAGTTCCAGAAGCTAGGCGGGCGCATTCCCAAGGGCGTGTTGCTGGTGGGCCCTCCGGGAACGGGCAAAACCCTTCTGGCACGAGCAATTGCAGGCGAGGCCAACGTTCCATTTTTCTCAATCTCAGGTTCGGACTTCGTGGAGATGTTTGTAGGCGTGGGCGCCAGCCGAGTTCGCGATCTTTTCGAACAGGGCAAGAAGAATGCTCCTTGCATTATTTTCATCGATGAAATTGACGCCGTGGGCCGCCATCGTGGCGCGGGACTTGGCGGAGGACACGATGAACGCGAACAGACGTTGAACGCGTTGCTGGTGGAGATGGACGGCTTCGAATCGAACGAGGGCGTGATCCTGATCGCTGCTACCAACCGTCCCGACGTGCTGGATCCGGCTTTGCTGCGTCCTGGCCGCTTCGACCGCCGCGTCGTTGTGGCGCGTCCTGACGTGAAGGGCCGCGAAGAAATTCTGCGTGTACACACTCGCAAGGTGCCTTTGTCGGACGATGTGGATATGTCGATCATTGCGCGCGGCACACCAGGCTTCTCTGGCGCCGATTTGGCAAACCTGGTGAACGAAGCAGCGTTGTGGGCTGCCCGGCAAAATCGTAAATTCGTCGCCATGGCCGATTTTGAAATGGCGAAAGACAAAGTGCTGATGGGCGTCGAGCGCAAATCGATGATCCTGTCGGACGAAGAGAAGAAGAACACGGCGTATCACGAGGCAGGACACGCGCTGGTCGCAGCGAAGACCCCGGGCGCCGATCCGGTTCACAAGGTTACGATTATTCCGCGCGGCATGGCTTTGGGTTTGACCATGCAACTTCCGGAAGCCGACAAGCACACTTACACCAAGGAATATTTGGAAGGCATGCTGGCCGTGCTGATGGGCGGACGGAGCGCCGAAGAAATTTTCCTGGGCCACATCACCACCGGCGCGGGCAATGACATCGAGCGCGCCACAGACATCGCGCGCAACATGGTCTGCGAGTGGGGTATGAGCGATTTGGGCCCACTGGCATTCGGTAAAAAGGAAGAAGCAATCTTCCTCGGTCGTGAAATTGCGCAGCACCGCGACTTCAGCGAAGACACCGCACTGCAGATTGATCGCGAAGTGAAGCGCATCGTCAACGTGGGTTACGAAGCCGCAAAGAATATTCTCTCGTCGAATCGCGAAACGCTGGACCGCATTGCCGTGGCCCTGCTGGAGCGCGAAGTAATCGACGCCAACGAGGTGAAACTGTTGATGGAGAACAAGCCGCTGCCAGAAAAGCCGCGGACCCCTCCGCCACCGCCGCCGCAAGCTTCGCCGAGCACAGACCCGAAGGTAGTCAGGCCGGAACTTCGGCCGGCCCCGGGCTTTACGCGTGGTGATTCACCAGCCAAAGCATAAGAATCCAGATATCCTTTCGACCACTCACCGGGGCACGAGCCATCGTGCCCCCTTTTATTTTCACCGAACTTTCTTCTGGCGGCCTCCCCTAAAACGCATAAAATCCGTTCGAAATTGCGGCCAGTGCCGATTCTGAGAAAGCTGCTTTACGGAGGCATCCGCATCCACCCGCAACACACGGCCATGGACGTCAACCTGTTGGGCAAGCCGCAAACGGCGGCTAGCAAACCGTAGTTTTGTGGTGGAAGGCTGAGATGCGAGCGCGATTGGAATTGGCGTACAATACGGCTATGGGACGCAAAGATGGCGAAAACCTGAATGTAATTTGCCCGTGCTGCCAAGGAAAACTGGTGATTGATCCGATCTTTGGCACGGTGCTGTCGCACACCGCCGCGGTAAAGCCGGGCCCAGATGTGGATCTGACTAAAGCGGCCAGTATCCTGGAAGAACAGCACAAGCAGCGCGAAGACAAGTTTGCCGATTCGTGGTTTCAGGAAACCAATAAGGAAGACATCCTGGCCAAGAAGTTTGAAGAAGCGATGAAGAAGGCTAAGGACGCACCCGCAGGCAAACCTATCCGGGACTTCGATCTCGACTAATCATTTCAACTCTTTTCACCAAACACTTCTATTCCGCTGCTCAGAGTTCTCAAGTCCATTGGGACACGTGTGCGGATCACTGACTTTTGGCCTTCACATGCGCTAAGGTGAATTCCCACCGGAGGCTCGGCTTGCCCGTCGCCACAAAGTCCTGGAGCACTGTCTGGGTACCACGGTTACGAAGTCTCCTTCGAGCTGAACAGCAGGTGGTGTTCATTGGCGTTTTAATCTCCGCACTTTTTGCGGTGCTGAGAACCGGCGCTCCCATTGTATTCCTTGGCATTTGCGTTCTGACGATTGGGAATCTGATGTACTTCCTGATGTATGTGGGAGGGCGTCTATATGCCGACCGCGCGTTTCCATGGAATTGGATCGCATACCTGGCGCTGCTGGCGGTGGGAAGCCTGGTCGCTGCATTTGGCGCGGTCGCGTTATTGATCTGGATGAAACCGGAGGCAGGGCCTTACTGGCAGGTATTCAAACTTTCGTTGCCAATCGTCCTGGTAGTTTCTGTTGGAGCTGGCATTGTGACGTATGCAGTGCAGCAAATTCAATTCAAGCTTCAGGAGAAAAATAAACTACTGGAACAAGCCGTGCAGCGCGGCAGTGTGGCGCTGGAGCAGCAAGAAGAAGAATTAAACCGGGCGCGCGAGATTCAGACTGGATTGCTGCCGAAATCGCTGCCACAACATGCCAATCTGGAGTTGGCAGGAGCGTGGCAGCCGGCGCGGGCAATTGGCGGAGATTATTTCGATGTGGTGCGACTGGATGAGAACCGCTTCGGAATATGTATAGGTGATGTGGCGGGAAAAGGTCTGACGGCATCGCTGCTGATGGCCAATCTGCAAGCTGCTTTCCGGGCGTACGCCACGCCGGACGCGACGCCTGCTGCGGTGTGTAGAAAGTTGAATGCTTTTGTCTGCGGGAATGTGGCTACTGGCAAGTTCATCACGTTTTTCTATGCGATTCTGGATGCGCAGAAGCGGGCGATGGCCTACGAAAATGCCGGACATTGCCCTGCCCTCTTACTGCATGCGGCGGGAGCGCCTGATGTCCTTTGCGGGCAGGGCGGGGTTTTGGGGATTGCGCCGGAGTGGACGTATATGGACGCCACCATGCAGTTGGCCGCGGGTGATCGACTGCTGTTGTTTACGGACGGTGTGACGGAAGCGGCGAATGCTGGGGAAGTGGAATTTGGGTCGTCGCGAATCGTGGAATCGGCTGGCGCGGCGGGAACAAGCGCCAACGAAACGAAGAGCCGAGTGATGCGAGAAGTGGCGAAATTCTGCGGTGGCGATTTCCGTGATGATGTGACGCTGCTGGTCGCTGCGATCCGCTAGCGGGTGTGCGTTACTGGCGCGTCTCCTCCCGAACAGCAAGGCTGAGAATTATCCTTTTCTTTGTTTCTTCCGCTAAACTTCCTGCACATGCCGAATCGTAAAATTTTCAGAGTAAAAGTTAAGTCGGGCGCGCTCGTGCTTGGCAAGCGGACGCTGGTAATGGGCGTGCTTAACGTAACGCCGGACAGTTTTTCGGACGGCGGCAAGTTTTTAAGTGCGAAGCGGGCGGTTGCGGCTGCGCTGGCGATGGAACGGAGTGGAGCCGATATTCTGGATATTGGCGCGGAATCGACACGTCCTGGCTCGACGGGAATTTCTACAGAAGAAGAGTTGCGACGGTTAGTACCGGTGCTCGAGGCGTTGCGCGGCCGGCTGCAAATTCCTATTTCTGTGGATACGCAGAAATCTGAAGTGGCTGAGGCGGCGATTGCAGCGGGAGCGGAAATCATTAATGACATTTCCGGATTGAAGAATGATCCGGCAGTGGCGGAAGTGGCGGCGAAGCATGGCGTGCCGCTGGTGCTGATGCACATGCGAGGGACGCCGCTGACGATGCAGCAGGGACCATTCGCGAAGAACGTTTTGCGAGATGTGACGAGTGGATTACGGCGGTCGGTGGCCAGCGCACGACGCGCTGGCGTGGCGAAATCTCAGATCATTCTTGATCCCGGGATTGGCTTTGGTAAGAGCTACGAGCAGAATTACGAACTGCTGGCGAAACTTTCAGTGATTGCGACGCTTGGATATCCGCTGCTGGTTGGCACATCGCGCAAAGGATTTTTGGGACGGACGCTGGAGCGCGACGGGAAACCGGCGGCCGCGGAGGACCGCATGTGGGGGACGGCGGCTACCGTGTCGGCCAGCATTTTCAATGGGGCGCATATTGTGCGAGTGCATGACGTCGACGAAATGGTGCAGGTGGCAAAGGTTGCTGATGCGATCGTGCTAGGTGGAGGGTGAGGTCGATGGCGCCACGACATAGGAATCGCAGGTCCGATTCAGCCGACCTTCTTCCGCGGGTTAATTCGATTTAGAGATTTGATCGAAAGCAGGCTTAATTTTGTCAGGGAGAGCTGAGATGCCAATTAACGGGGTTTTACTTCGGTCGCTATCTATTGGGATTCTGGCGTGGGGCTGCACCTCGGCGATGTTCGCGCAGATACCGCAAGCGAATACGAGCCCGCTGCGGTCGTCGCAGGCGCCTCAAGGTGCGGCAGGATGTTCAACCACGGAAGCTTCGGCGTGTGCACAGGCCGCGGCGAAAATCACGCCGATTGTGATGGGCGACTCGCCGCTTGCGGAAAATCTGAGAAAGCTCACGGATGAAATCGGCGGACGAGTCAGCGGCTCGCCGGAAATGGCGCGGGCCGTAGAATGGGCGACTGCTGCGTTTCGCGCGGCGGGCGTCGATGTTCACACGGAAAAATACATGCTGCCGGTGCAATGGAGCGAGGGGAATACGCGACTCGAACTTCTGGGCGACGTGACGTTTCCCGTCTCGCTGGTGTCGAACGGGCTTTCGCCGGCGACGCCTGCGGGAGGCATCGAAGCGACGTTGGTAGACGTGAATTACGGCACGGAAGAAGATTTCGCGCGCGTGGGTAGTTCGATTAAGGGCGCGATTCTGCTGGTGCATAGCGACATCGGAACCACCTGGCCGGACTTGTTTGACGAATACATGAAGCCACCGGGAATTATTGCGCGTGCAGTGAAAGGTGGGGCATCGGCAATTCTGTGGACGGGCGCGCGGGAACGAAAGCTGTTGTACCGGCACACAAATTCTCTGACTGGTGAATTGGATAGGATTCCGCAGGCAGTTGTGGCGCGGGAAGATGCGTTACGGTTGCAGCGTACGGTGGCGGCGCATCCTGGAAAAATTCAAGTGCGGTTGCAAATACCGAACAAAATCGGCGGTCCAATCGAGCAGCAAAATGTGGTGGGCGAAATCCGCGGCTACGAAAAGCCTGATGAAAATGTGGTGCTCGGGGCGCATCTGGATTCGTGGGAACTAGGAACGGGCGCATTGGATAACGGTTGCAATGCCGCACTGGTGATTGAAGCGGCGCGGGCGATTAAAACGAGTGGATTGCTGCCACGGCGCAGCATTCGGTTTGTGCTTTTCAGTGGCGAAGAACAGGGGACGGTAGGGTCCTACGCATACGTGAAGGCGCATCGCGCGGAGATGGATAAGGTACGAGGCATGATTGTGTTCGACAGTGGGATCGGACGGGTCACGGGTTACTCGCTGGGTGGGCGCCGAGACATCGATGCCCCGGTGCGCGAAATCCTGAAACCGTTCGCAGGCTGGGGAGCGGACGATCTGACCTACGATGCCAGCTTCGGAACCGACAATTTCGACTTTCTGCTGGAGGGAGTGCCCACGCTAACGGCGAACCAGGAGATTGCCAACTACCTGCAGAATTATCACGCGGCTTCGGACACTCTGGATAAGGTGGACATCCGCGAGTTGAAACTGAACACGATTTTGGCCGCGGTGACGGCGTGGGGAATTGCCGACCGGGCAGAGCCGATTGGCAAGAGGCTATCGCGGGCGGAGTTGGATGCGCTGGTGAAGGAAACTGGCCTGGACCAGCAAATGAAGACGCTCGGGTACTGGGACGAATGGCAAAGCGGAGCGCGGGGCCGCCGACAGTAGGTAGGGCATAGGCTGAGTGCAAAACCTCTTCCAAGAGGAAAGCTGCCGAGCATGGCTAACCGGCACGAATCTCAAGTATTTTCGATGTTTTTCTGCACAAAAACGGTATTGTCCGCCGCGGCAAATCCCGGGAACTCCCCTGCAGGAAAGTACTAAGGCGTCTGAATGGTTCGCTCGATAGTGACTGTGGGGGAGGCCCTGTCACTATCCAGTTCACGAAATGGGGGAGTGACCACCTTGGCGCTTGCCCTGCTTAAAGGAGATTACTCTATATGTCGATTTTAGCTTGGATCGTGCTTGGCTTGCTCGCTGGCTTTATCGGCAGCAAGATCGTCAACAAGTCTGGCGAAGGCGTTTTCCTGGATATCATTCTGGGCATCGTAGGCGCCGTCGTGGGAGGTTGGCTCTTCAATACCTTCGGCCACTCGGGAGTGAACGGTTTGAATTTGTATAGCCTATTGGTCGCCGTTGTAGGAGCGGTAATCGTTTTGGTCGTGTATCACGCGTTGGTGGGCGGCACAAGACGAACTACAATTTAACGTTTCTGCGTCGCACCGGCTAGCCGCTGAGTGCGAGCAAGTTTTCTCGACGATCGCTAGCAAAAGCCAAGGCGCAAGCCTTGGCTTTTTGCTTTTTGCACGTGAGGGGAACACAGCGCGCGAGCGATGGACGTGAAGCAGAGTTACGATCGTGACCGGAGCGGGGTTTCGGGCTGAATTTCGTAGCCTAACCGAAGCATCATGGGTTCCATCGAATATCAAGGGCCTCCGGACTGCCGCGCGAACTGGCGAACTTTGCGGTCAGCGGCGGCAGCAGTCGTCAGGGGTTGTGTGTTCACCGCTGGGGTTGGCAGGGTAGTTCCTTGCGGCGTGGGGGATTGGCTGATTTCAGCTGGCTACGATGAGGACGTCGACTAGGGCGATTGTTATTACACCGCCGGCGGGTCGATTCCTTCGCTTAGGTAGGTTCGGGCTATACTAAAATATGATGCAAAGTCCAAAAAGCCTGGTAAGTGATGGCTCGCGGTCTGCCTCGGGGCCGGAAACGGGCAGGATTTTGGGGCTGGATTATGGGCGAAACAAGATTGGGATTGCGTTCGCCGATGCGCAGGCGCGCGTGGCTCAGCCCTATGGGACCATGGACCGCATCAATCGGAATGAAGACATGCGGCGGCTGCGGGAATTAGCGCGCGACGCCCATGTGAAACAGATCGTGGTGGGACTGCCGCTTCGCCTCGACGGCACGCACGGCGACATGGCCGACGAAGCTACTCGATTTGCTGAGCGGCTGCGCAAGCAGATCAATCTGCCAGTGGAGATGGTGGACGAGCGGCTGACCAGTTGGGAAGCGGAACGAATCCTGGAGGAAGAACTAGGGCGGCGCATCACCCACGAAGAGACACATCAGGGCCGCAAGAAGCGCAGCGGCAGCGACAGGGATGGAAAGTATACGGTGGATGCTGTAGCAGCGATGATTATCCTGCGAGAGTATTTGGCACGAACCACAGAAACCGGCACTGATGCCAAGGAGCGCGATTAGTTTGAAGTTTCTGGCCAAGGTTCTCCTGTTATTGCTGCTGATAGCGGCTGCTGGCGCAGCGTATTTCTGGCACTCCATGCATGCGCCGTATGGCAACATTCCGCCCGAAGGGACGTTCGTCGAGGTGCCGCACGGGGCATCGCAGCGCAGTGTGGCGCGGCTGTTGAAACAGGCGGGAATTATCCGCAGCCCGGTCGCATTTGAGATTTATGCGCGGCGGCATCCGCGGCGCTCGCTGCAAGCTGGAGAATATTTTTTCGATCATCCGCTGAGCGGGAAAGACGTCTACTGGAAGCTGGCGAATGGAGACGTGTTCGAGCAGCCGTTCACGGTGCGCGAAGGCGAAACGATTTTTGATATTGCGCACGATCTGGAAACGGCCAAGTACATGCCCGCGGAAGAATTCCTGGCGGCCGCACAGAATCCGAAATTGATTTTGGATATTGCGCCCAACGCCAAGACCCTGGAGGGCTTCCTTTTCCCTGCCACCTACAATTTGCCGCGCCGTCCGCATGCACAAGAGCTTACGGCAGCCATGGTGCGCAAATTCCAAGAGGCACTGCAAAAAATTGCGCCGGAACGGCTGGCTCCGGATGGCTCGTCTTCCGCTGGAGGAACTGCGCCGAGTTCGTTGTTGCGCGTGGTGACGCTGGCCTCGCTGGTGGAACGGGAAACTCCGAAGCCGGATGAGCGGCTAGTGGTAGCTGGAGTGTTTACCAACCGCCTGCAAAAAGGGATGCTGCTGCAATGCGATCCCACGGTGATTTATGCGCTGCAACAGGAGAATCGCTATACCGGAGCGCTCACTTTAAAGGATTTGCGGATTGACTCGCCGTACAACACGTATGAGCACACTGGACTGCCTCCGGGACCGATTGGCAATCCGGGAGAAGTCTCGTTGCGCGCCGCTTTGAAGCCTGCGGAAACGGACTATCTGTACTTTGTGGCGAATACGCACGGTGGGCATTTTTTTGCGGCCACGCTGGCGGACCACAACAAGAATGTGGCCAGGTATCATCGCTTGCTGATCGGCGAACCGGTGGAAGATCCGGTGACCGAAGCGCATCGCTCGAGTGGACCCTCTTCCGAGCGCAAAGAGAAACGATGACTGAAGAGCTAAAAACAAAAAAGGCCATGATTCTGGAGACTGCGCGAGAATTGAATGTGCAGACCTGGACTACCGCAGAAGTCGACCAGTTGCGGCGCAGGCTGATTGCGGAGCACGGTGAAGCAGGTAAATCGAGTAACGAATATATCGCCGAAGTATTGAAAAGCATGGGTTGGAAGATGCAGCTCACCGAGCGCGAAGAGGCGGAAGACCGTTTCGAAGAAGAGTTTGAAGATATTTTGCACTTCAAGACGCTACAGGATGCGGAAGTGAGCTTGACGCGGCTGGATGAATTGTTGCGACGCTTTCGCGAACATGGGGAAAAGGCGGCGGTAGAGCGGGTGCTGGAAATTGCGCGGCTAGGCAAACGACGCGCTGAAATGATTTCGTTGAATCGCAAAGTGGAAGCACGGAAGCGGGACGAGAAACGGGAAATTGGCGAATGGTTTCGCATCTGGCTGGAAACTCCCGACGCATTTTTTGATTGGCTGGATGTTCGCAAAGCGTCGCCCACGTTCCGTGAGAAATTCGGCGAAATAGAAGAAGAGGAAGTCTAGCGATGCCAGGTATGTCGGAAACGAATACGCCCGCCAATATTCCTGATCTGCCGCCCTATTCTCTGGATGTGCAGGCCATGGATCTTGGCGAGGATACGAAAGCGGTGGGACTGGAGTTGATTGGTACGGAAAGCCGCGAACCGGTGCGAGGTCCGGAAGCGGCGCAAATCTGGTCGGCGATTTATCCGGCGCTGGCCGCGAACGAACCGTTCGCATTGGATTTTTTCAGCCATCTGGAGCGGATGCGAGAATTCTGCAAAGGACACAAAATCGACTTTCGCGAGGCGGCCGGCCGTTGCGTGGTCATTCCACAACCGTCGCCGGAACAATTGCGCGAGTTGATTGCGCGGTTTGAGGGCGAAACGTTTGGCCTGCGCGCCGCAGCGACGCCGGCTTCTTTGGACGATGCGGTGCTTGAAGCGGAACTTTCGCGGCGGGGCGTAGACGGGTATCAAACAGCTTATTCGCGGTACACGTTCTGCGCGATCTGCGAACCTTCCGACGGTTGGCTCACTGTGCTGAGCGAAACGCTGTGGCCCAGTGAGATCATTCGCCGCGCGCGACCGGCGTTGCAGCCGTTCGACGTGTACATAGCGCGGCCCCAGTGAAGATCGAAATTCGGCGAAACTTGAAGAAGAAGCATGGCGTAGAGAGTTTGACGCGCTTCGGTGTGGTTGCTAAATTGCTGCTCTTAAGCACACGACGCGCAAATTACCCGATGAACTCTGTTCTAAAGTGCACGATTTTGCTGACACTGTCTGCCATGGCCTGCGGTTGCGGGGGTGGGTCCCGGGGTGTCAACAAAACAACCAGTTTGCCGCAGTCGGTGCGCCCTGTAGTTCGTGACGCGACGCAAGAGGAATTGCTGGGGCGATACAATTCGTACGCGCGCAGCGTGAAATCCGTGGATGCAGTGGTTGAATTGAAAGCTACGTCGGGCACGAGATATAGCGGCGTGATCGAGGAATATCACGAAGTGAAGGCGTTTCTGCTGGCGTCTCACCCGTGGAACATTCGAGTGATTGGCCAAGTGCCGGTGGTAGGAAAAACGGTTTTCGATATGGCCAGCGACGCGCAAAACTTTGAAGTGTATATCCCGTCAAAAAACCAGTTTCTGGTGGGCTCGGTTGCCGTGGGACGTGCCAGCAACAAGCCAATTGAGAATCTGCGACCGCAACATTTGATTGAAGCGCTGTTGTGGAGCGATGTCCGCAAGGAAGAAGCTGTTTTGTTTGAGGAGTACAACGACGATGCCGCGCGTTATTACATATTGACGGTGTTGCGGGGCGGCTATCAGTCGGAGATTCTGCGCAAGATCTGGTTCGATCGCAGCGATTTGCATATTGCGCGTTTGCAGGGCTATGGACCGAAGGGGTTACTGCTGTCTGACATTCGTTACTCAGATTGGCAGCCGATCACTCCGCCGGCAGTGGGTGGAAGTGCTGGTGCCGCTTCCGCGCCCGCGCAAACGACGGTATCCAATAATGGCGCGGCCAATGAATTCCCGCGAACAATTCGCATCGATCGGCCTCATGATGAATATCGCCTGGACCTTGCCGTGGATAAAGTTGCGCTGAACGATTCGATCGATCCGTCGCGGTTCAAGCTTGATCCTCCACAGAGCGCAGAAATTGTGCGCGTGGATGATGCCAGTGAGGTCAAAAAACCATGATGGCGCAATTGGTTTGGCGCAATCTGTTTCACCGGCCGATCCGCACGCTGATTGGCGTGGTGGCCATCGCGGTGGAAGTTGCCTTGGTGGTTCTGATTGTGGGGCTTACCTCGGGACTGCTGCAGGAAACTGCGAAGCGCATAGAAGGTATCGGTGCGGACGTGATGCTGCAATCGCCATCAGCGCAAATTTTTCTGGCGTTCAGCGGTTCGCCCATGCCGATCAAGATTGCCGATAAGCTTCGCACGCTAAAGTATGTTCAGTCCGTTGCGCCGGCCCTGCTGCAATTCAATTCCTCGGGTGGCGTGGAAACCATCTGGGGCATCGATTCGGGCTCGTTCCACGATGTTTCGAGCGGCTTCGTGTTTCTGCAGGGCAAAGACATGCAGGGACCGGATGACATCTTGATCGATGATTGGCAGGCGCGTGCGAAACATTTGAAGGTGGGCGACACTTACAATCTGCTGAGCCACGATTGGAACGTTGCGGGAGTGGTGGAACACGGAAAAGGTGCGCGGCTTTTCGTGCCGATTACCACGCTTCAGGAATTGATTGGCGCACGCGATAAAGCTTCCATCTTTCTGGTGAAAAGCACCCGGCAAGAGCACACCGACGACATTATTCAGGAAATGAAGGATACATTTCCGGGCTACCCGGTGCGACCGTTGAAAGATTTCATGACGCTGATGACCTCGACGAACATTCCGGGACTGCAGACATTTATCAACGCAATGATCGCGCTGGCTGTGTCCATCGGGCTGTTGGTGATTTTTCTGACGATGTACACGACGGTGCTGGAACGTACGCGCGATATCGGCGTGCTGAAATCCCTGGGCGCCGGGAAGCCGATGATTGTTCGTGCACTGCTCACGGAAACGACGCTACTGTGCATCTTCGGGATTGTGGCAGGCATCGGACTGAGTTATGTGGTTCGCGCAGGTTTCGTGGCAATTTTTCCCACGCTGTCTATTTTGATTACGCCTGAGTGGATTATACGAGCAGGACTGATTGCGATTTTTGGCGCTCTGTTCGGAGCGAGTTATCCCGCGTGGATTGCCAGTCGCAAAGATCCTGTGGAAGCGCTTTCGTACGACTAAAGGAGCCGCAATCTAGGCATACATGACAATCACAGTTACAATACGGACGCCAACGGACGGGAAAGTAGAGCCAGAGCTCAAAACCGTGGAGCCCATACTCAAAGCCGAAAATCTCTGGAAACTGTATCATGCGGGAAAAGTGGAAGTCCCCGCTCTGCGTGGCGTGAATTTCGATGTGCTGCCCGGCGAATCCGTGGCGGTGATGGGGCCGTCGGGATGCGGAAAATCCTCGCTGTTGTACGTGATAGGCGGGCTGGCACAAGCGTCGCGCGGAAAAGTACTGGTGGACGGCAACGATTTGACGGCCATGACCGATGCGGAACGCACCAAGTTGCGGCGTCACAAAATAGGATTTGTGTTTCAGCGGTTTAATCTTTTGCCGGCGCTCAGCGCCAAGGGCAACATCGCGATCGCGCAATACATTCACGGAGATGGTTTCGATCCGCACCGGTTCGAAGTTGTGACGAAAATGCTCGGGCTGGAAGGACGTTTGCAGCACCGGCCTTCGGAAATGTCCGGCGGCGAACAGCAACGGGTGGCGATTGCGCGGGCGATTATCAACGAACCGAAGATTCTGCTGGCCGACGAGCCCACGGGAAACCTGGATACGAAGAATTCGGAGATTGTGCTGGAGATGCTGCGGAGGCTGAACAAAGATCTGGGCCAGACCATCGTGATGATTACGCACAATCCCGAAGCGACTACGTATTTCGACCGCGTGGTGCATATGCGCGATGGAGTTATTGTCGACGGAATTCCCGCAGACTGATATGGCGAGTATTGGACAAATACTTTCGCGCACGTTTCTCTGGTCGTACGAGCGCGGCTCGTGGCAATACGACATTGCGGTAATTTTGATTTTAGTGTTTGTGCTGCTGACCCCAACGAAGTGGTTCCACGACCAACCGCAAGTAGGCATGCCCGCCAACTCCAGACAAGTCGAGCTAATTTCCAAGGTTGGCGAAACGGAAATTTACCGCGTGGACTCGCGGGTGCTGGCGCCGCCGGAACGTACACCGCAATTGCAGAGTGAGTTGCATGGGGCGCTGCAGAATGCGCAACCCGACTTGCGCGACGGGCGTTTTTCGATCGGGTCGATCGATCCGTTGCGCGACGAGAAGGGCAACATCATCGGGTATCAAGTGGAAATTCGCCACTAACTAATCTCCGTCCATCCTCTCCAATCCGTTGGCCATCGCACCTCGACACTTCCCTTCGAGTTGTACCTGGACTACGCACTTACATCATTTAACGCATACGGAGGCGGTTTGAGTTACCCTGTTGCCCATAAAAACTCCGACAAAAGAGGAGCCAACCTTGCAGCCCGCGACCCCGGAAACGGAAGCGCGATCGATCCCAGCTTTGCCGCCCCTAGCAATGAATGTGCTGATCACGCTGTGCTCGATCAAGTTTCTATTACATGTATTCACGAGCCTGCGGCACTACGGTTATTTTCGCGATGAACTGTATTACCTGGACATGGCGCGCCATTTGGATTGGGGATATGTGGATGCGGCCCCGCTGATCGCGGTATACGCAAGAATTGCGATGTTACTGGGAGGATCGCTGGCGGCGTTGCGACTGCTGCCGGCACTGGCTGGGACCGCGCTGGTGGCGCTGACGATTCTGATCGCTCGGGAACTTGGCGGCGGAAAGTATGCGCAACGGCTGGCCGGACTGGCGATTTTAGTGTGCCCGTCGGTGCTGATCATGGATAGCCTGCTGACCATGAATGCGTTTGAACCGCTCTATTGGATGGGTTGCATTTGGGTGATTGCGCGGATTTTGCGCACCGGCGATTCGCGGTTGTGGCTATGGTTTGGCGTGTTGGCGGGCCTTGGCCTGGAGAACAAGCACTCCACACTTTCGTTTGGATTCGCAGTTGCGGTTGCGCTGCTTTTGACCCAGCAGCGCCGGGTATTTGCAGAGAAATGGATCTGGATCGCCGGCGCGATTGCAGTGGCGATTTTTCTGCCGAACCTTATCTGGCAAATTCAGCATCATTTTCCGACCATCGAAGATTTGAGCAACGTGAGACGTGAAGGGAAAAATGTGGTGCTGCCACCATTGGCGTTTATCAAAGAACAGATTATCGATATGCACCCGATTCTGTTGCCGATGTGGATTGCGGGGCTGGTATGGCTGTTGCGGGATCGCCGCTGGCGCGTTCTGGGAGTGACGTTTGTGGTGTTTTTTGTGTTGATGGAAGTGGCGCACGCCAAGAATTATTACGTGTTCCCGATTTATCCGATGCTGTTTGCCGCGGGAGGCGTGGCGATCGCGAATTGGCTGGCAAATCGCGCGGCGTGGACGCGGGTGGCGCTGGTAGCAGTCATCGTTCTGTTTGCAATTCCAGCGCTGCCACTGGCTACGTGGATGTTGCCTCCGGATCGTTTGCTGGCATATCAAAACGCGATTGGATTCAAACCTGCGAAAGCGGAGGTGCACCACGAATCGTTACTGCAGCAGCCCGTTGCAGATCAGTTTGGCTGGCCGGAATTAGCCAGCGATGTCGCGGCGATTTACAATTCGCTGACTCCCGAGGAGCGCGCGGACACCATGATCTGGGCCGGCAACTATGGAGAAGCGGGCGCGGTAAATGAGTTTGGGCCGGCGCTGGGATTGCCGCGGGCGTGGTCACGACACCAAAATCATTGGTATTGGGGTCCACCGCCACAGCCGTATAAGAACCTGATTGTGATTCAGTGGAGCCTGGAAGATGTGCGCGACAACTGCACCACTTTTCAGGCATTCCCACACTACAACCGCTTCGGGATGGGCGAGGAAAATGAAACGATTTATCTTTGCCGCGATGCCAAATTCGACGTCCAGAAAATCTGGTGGCACTCGCATCATTGGAATTAAGACTGCGGTGGCGCGAAACAAGCGAGTTCTCCCGCGCTCGCAATAGACTGTTCATTGGTCACCTGAAACCGCACAGGAGAAGCATGCAATTGCCCCGGTGTTTTGGTGTAGTTCGCACTTCTGCGTTAGTAAGCAGGCGATAATGATCTCCGGCCAGAATTCATTAAATGATTTCCGTGCCAGGAGGATGTCACTATGAAGAGTGGTTCTCGCTATTTAATCAGTTCGTTCGTTCTGACTGCCGCACTTGCCGCACCTGCTGCGATTCGTGTTGCCGCTACCCCACAAGACAATGGGCGTCAGGATGACAATCACCGCGACGACAAAGATAACCACCGCGACGACAAAGATAACAAGCGAATCTACGACAAGTCTCACAACGATTATCACAATTGGGACAGTGACGAAGATCGCCGCTATCACGAGTACCTGTCAGAAAAGCATCGCGACTATCGGCCGTTTAACGAACTGAACGCCAAGGACCAGCGCGATTATTGGAACTGGCGCCACGCTCACGAAGACCATCACTGATCGCTCATCCTGCAGAAAAACTAAGTTCTCTGTCGAGCGGCCTCCCAGGGCCGCTTTTTCGGTTTTGGAAGGTATACACGGCGATCTAGTGGAGTCAGCTGGTACGCCACTCTGCAAGTAGACGCTATATGTCTGCGGCTCGCGGCGTTATAAGCTACCCTGCATACGCGGTCGTGCAATCCTCGTGTCGGGAGATCAACTGTGAACGGAACTTCTGTTCCCGCGGTAATCGGGAACGCCATGAAATCCTGGACGTTCACCGTCCAGGATTATTCAATTCTCGCCGCCCAATCGATCCGAAACATTTTTACCAGCTCGCGCTACTTCACCGATTTAGTTGAACAGATGGACATCATCGGCGTTGGCTCGCTGCGCATCGTGCTAGTGGCGCTGTTGTGCGTCGGTGGCGTGATCGTGTTGAACGCGGCGTCGCAGTTCGCGCGATTCGGCGAAACGGTGTTGACAGGCGACGCGGTCTCACTGGCCTTGTTGCGCGAGCTGGGGCCCGTGTTCACGGCACTGCTGGTTGCGGGACGCAACGCAACGGGCATGGCTTCAGAGTTGGGTTCGATGGTGGTCACCGAGCAAGTGGACGCGATACGAGGCTTCGGCATTGACCCAATCCGCAAGCTGATGACGCCGCGCGTGCTGGCGACGATTTTGGTATTGCCGCTGCTGGTTGCGGTGGGAGATCTTTCGGGGCTGCTAGGCGGATTCCTGGTAGCGCATCTCATCCTGCACCTGACAGCAGAACAATTCTGGACGCGGGCGATCAATGCGTTGGTGTTCGGCGACCTTTGCATCGGCTTCATCAAGCCGCTGGTCTTCGGATTTATTATCGCGACGGTGGGCTGCTACCAAGGCTTGCGCGTCAAGGGTGGCACCGAAGGAGTGGGCCGAGCGACGATCGCGGCATTCGTCGAGAGTTCGGTAATCGTGCTGATCGTGGATCTGTTCATTACCCGCCTGCTGCTGTACGCCTTCAATTTGTAATGAGGGGTTGGTAGTTCGCCGTGCGGCGAGCCAGAGTGATACTTAAGTTTCCACTTGACAATTACCAGGCCTCTGTCAATACTCAAGCCTGCACTTAAGCAATTTCCTTACGAGGAGTACCTTTATGATGACCGCACAAAAGCCTGCCGTAACTCACGGGACCTTCGTTATCGAGCGCAATTACCCCACTACGCCAGAGCGGGTATTCGCCGCCCTTGCCGATCCAAAGAAGAAGCGTCGCTGGTACGCCGCCGGTGAAAGCAGCGAGGTGGAGGAATTCGAGATGGATTTTCGGGTAGGAGGAAACGAGCGCACGCAGCGGCGTTTTAAGGAAGGCACGCCGTTTCCGGGCACGCTGCTGATAAACCACACAAATTACCAGGACATCGTGCCGAATCGCCGCGTTGTACTGGCTTATACGATGACGCTTGGCGAACGGCGGATTTCGGCGTCGCTGGCGACCTTCGAACTAGTGCCCACGGAAAAAGGAACAGACCTGATCTTCACCGAGCAAGGAGCGTACTTTGAGGGAGCGGACGGGCCGACGATGCGCGAGGACGGGTGGCGCAAACTGCTGGAAGGCCTAGGGAAGGAATTGGCGAACTCGTGAGAGAGCGCACGAAACAGGCCAGAACCACGGCCGGGCAACGAGCGAATATCGATCGGGTATTCCACGCGCTGGGCGATGCCACGCGGCGCGCGATCGTAGAGAGGCTGAGCGAGCGGCCGCTGACCGTTTCGAGCCTGGCGCTGCCCCTGAACATCACGCTAGCGGCAGTGGTGCAGCACCTGCAGATCCTTGAGCAAAGCGGATTGGTACATACAGAGAAGGTGGGACGGGTGCGCACTTGCAGCCTCGGGGCGGCAGGGCTGTCGGTGGCGGAAGGATGGATTACCGAGTGTCGCGCAATTTGGGAGAAGAGATTCGATCGCCTTGGCGAACTGCTTGCAGAGTTGGAAGAAGAGTGAAGTAAGGAGCGCCGCGGGAATTTTTGTTCTTAGTGAGGAGGAGTTGTGAGCTTAACAATTTTTGGACGCGTACGAATTCGTCGGTTGGAAAGCAGGATGGAAACCGCCGAGCCAAGAGAAGCTGTCGCCAATCGAGCACCATGCTGGAGAGAACCGCTGGATCTTCGCGCGCTTTGGGAACAGCAGCTAAGCCGTCTCGACGGCTTGTTGGCAGAGTGCACCGAAAATTGAATAAGCGACGCCTGCCGGTGGCCTGAAGAAGGCACAAAGCGCCGCGCAGATGCGCTTGTGCTACGATTTCAAGGGCTGGTTTCGGGTCAAATTTGTGGTGCAGGGGCTGCTTTGAAACTATTGCGTCTTGTTTGCGTTGGTGCTTGCGTTGTTGCGTTCGGGGTCATTACTTTTGCGGGGCCGGGACAGACTGGGAGCAAACCCAATCTGGATTATGTCCTTTCGATGATGGATCGCTCGGCCGAAGATTTTAAGACGCTTACGGCAGACATCGAGCACATTAAATACACCGCAGTGGTGCAGGACACTTCGACGGAAAGCGGGCAGCTCTTCGTTCGCAAAGATTTGAAGTTGCGCATCGATTTTCTGAAACCGGATCCGCGGACGATTCTGCGCAACGGGGACAATTTATACATTTACACACCGAAGATCAGCCGGGTAGAGGAATACAACATTGGCAAGAACCGAGCGATGGCGGATCAGTATCTGGCGCTGGGCTTTGGAACCCGCACGCAAACCCTGCAAAACAATTACACCGTGTCCCTGGATGGCGAAGAAGAGCTAGACGGGCACAAAACGGTGTTGCTGGACCTGGTGCCAAAGTCGGACGAATTCCGGAAGCAGATCAGCAAGGTGCAAATCTGGGTGGACGAAGCGTCGTGGCTGCCAGTACAGCAGAAGTTCTACGAAACAGGCGCTGGCGATTATGTGCTGTCGCACTACACGAAGGTCATGAAGAACTTAAAGATCAACGACAATAAGTTCAAGCCGGATTGGCCCAAAGGAACGAAAGTCGAAAAGCCCCGCGGTTAGCCGTTACTTCCCCGCAGCAAGGGACTTTGGACGCGCGGCTTCGCGTTCCAGTAATTTTTCTTTGCGTTGCAATCCCCAGCGATACCCGGCGAGCTGGCCATCGCCGCGAATGACGCGGTGGCACGGCACGACAATGGAGACAGGATTGGTGGCGCAGGCGCGAGCGACGGCACGTACCGCAGCGGGCTTGCCCATGGCGCAGGCGACTTGGGTGTACGTTTTAGTGGTGCCGCGAGGAATTTTCTGCAGTTCCTGCCAGACACGATGCTGAAAGGCCGTGGCCTGGACGTCTAGCGGCAATTCGAGGCTGGGCGCATCGCCTTCTACTCGACGCACAATTTCCTGAATCCATCGTTCGTTACTTGATGCGGCGCGTTCAATAGAGGCTCGGGGATATTCCTTTCCAAGGGCGTCTACGAGTGACTTCTCGTTATCGCCAAGATAAACGGCGGAAACACCGCGCTGCGTAGATGCGACCAGCACCTTGCCCAACGATGTTTGGGTAACTGCATATCCGATTTGCATACCAGGAGCCCCTTTCTTATAGGAAGCCGGCGTCATGCCCAGTTGAGCGTGCGTTTTTTCATAGACGCGGCTTGGTGAACCGTAACCACATTCGTAAAGCGCGTCGGCAATGCTGCTGCCTTGACGAAGAAGTTTCTTGAAGCGTTCGATGCGAAACGCTTGCGCGAATTCACGTGGGGAAAGCGCGGTGGTGCGCTGAAAAGCGCGATGCAGTTTGGCTGAGGAGGTTTTAAGCTGCGCAGCGAGTTCGCTAAGACGAAACGATTCGCTGGTCGAATTTGCCAGGAGGGCGGTGGCACGTTTCACCAGTGCGGAAGCTTCGGCTTGTTCGTCGGGACGGCAACGGCGGCACGGGCGATAGCCGTTATTTTCCGCTTCCTTCGAGGTGCGAAAGAAAACGGCGTTCTGCCGGAGGGGGCGGCGCGCGGGACAGGAAGGGCGGCAGTAGATATGCGTGGAGCGCACGGCAAGTACGAAGCGGCCGTCGGCACGAAGATCGCGTTGTAACGTGGCTTGCCAGAAATTTTCAGCCAGGCGCGGTGTGATGCCGGCCGGCTGTGGATTGTCGGTACGGGTGTTCATGGGCTAAGACTACGCTTTCGCTATATTTTGATCTATCCGTTTTGCTTCGCCAAATCCAGTCGGCGCGATGCAATCAGGCTTCGCCAGGAGCGGGCAGGGCCTCGCCGGCTTCGGCAGGGTTTTTGTGTGGGGCGGAGATGACCAGCAGAACTGCGGTTAGGATGACGGTGCTGGCGAGGATAGTGCGCAGGCTGAGCGATTCGCCGCCAAAGAAATAGCCCAGGAATAGCGCGACCACCGGATTGACGAAAGCGTAAGTGGCGACACGGGTAGCAGTGCTGTGTTTGAGGATGTAGACATAGGCGCTATAGCCGAGCGCGGAGCCGAAGATGATCAGGTACAACAAGCCCAGCCAGGAACGCAGAGTTACGTCGGCCACGTGAAACGTGCGCAGTTCGCCTCGCAACGCTGAGGTAAGCAATAGCGCCCCGCCACCGGCGACCATTTGCATGGCTACCGCAAGCAATGGCGAGCGCGGCTGGGGGTGATGGCGGGAGTAGATCGAGCCCGAGGCCCATGCCAGCGAGGCAAGGATCAGCGCGAAGGTCCCGATGGGATTGATGCGGTCCGCGCCTCCGAGGTGTTTCGGACCGACCAGCAGCGCCATCCCACTGAAACCCAGAATGAAACCGGCGATGACCCGGGGACCAGGACGAGTGCCCCCAGGGCGCAACCATTCGATCAGAACCATCCACAGCGAGACCGTAGCGACCAAGAGAGCGGCGATACCTGACGGAATGGTCTTCTCGGCCCAAGAGACCACGCCATTGCCACCAAGGAGCAGGAGGCAGCCGGTAACGATGGCGGTTTGCCACTGCGCCAGGGTGGGCTTCTCGCGGGAAAGGCGCCGGAAGAGGGGATAAAAGATGAGGCCGACAGTAAAGTGGCGCAGGCCGGCCATCAGGAACGGGGGAATGGACTCAACGCTGACACGGATGGCGAAGTAGGTGGAGCCCCAAAGGATGTAGACCGCCGCGAAGCAGAGTAGAACCAGGCCGGAAGGTGATTGGGGAGCGTTTTTGGCCGCAAGAGGCTCGGCTTCGAGGCGGGTCGAAGAAGAGTTTGTGGTCATGAGCGTATAAATACGATAGGGAAAAGAGCCGGACAGAGCGAGGACCATATTGGAAGGCGTGAAGTGTAGACTTGGTGCCCGGAAAGCGCAAAACGACGATTTACGGCCAAAATCGAAAGAATTTTTACAAGATTTTACCTTGACTGCGGTTTCAAATCGGACCAAAGTACCGAACAACAAGTCTTACGGTGAACTTGGTACTGGACCTATGTGTTTCACCTTAGGACACTGCGGTAATTTTCAACAGATTGACAGAGAATGGATAGAGTGTCATTTTGCATCCCTAGCTTGACGGGTTCAGGTATCCATTCACAGTAAAAGTTTGCAACCACCGCAGTGGTTTCGTTGGTGAGTTTCTGTTCGCTGAGGGGCGAAATGGCAGCCAGCAATCGCGCGTTAGCATGGGATGATTTGCCTTCGCAGTCGAGTGCCGCGGCACAGTCGGTGCGAAACCCGGTATTCCCAGAAACATCGAGTTTTCCACGCATGCCGGCGTTGCGGGTGATGCCGCTGCTGAGGACGCCGCAGCCGCGCCAGTTTGTGCGGGTGCCAACCCACGCGGTTGGCGTTCACAATGAACATCGGGAGAGTCCAAGAGCTTCGCTGAAGCTGCCGCTGCAGTTACGGAGCGTGTCTGGAATCCTGGAAGAGTATCCAATCACACTGGTTACCCGAGACATTAGTTCGTCTGGCGTGTATTTCCTGTGCCCCAAGTCGCTGGCCATTGGCACCGAGATTGAGCTGGATATTGTGTTGGTTAGCCGGCCACTGGGCTATGGCAATGTTGTGGTTTCGTCGAAAGCGCGGGTGTGCCGCATCGAGCCAGCCAACATGCCGGGATGGCATGGAGTGGCGGCAAGCTTTGAAGATTTTGCGTTTGATCGCGACGA
>DASXBH010000265.1:0-23331 GCA_036491775.1 Candidatus Acidiferrum sp. | reverse complement strand
TCGACGCGCACGACGCCGCGGGTGCTGCCGACCGCAAAGCCCAGTGCGGCCAACTTATCGATGGCAGTCTTGTCAAAACGCTCGTCAACATTCCACATAGAATTCCAGAGTAAGCGATAAAGGCGAAGGCTGTAAAGGCGGAGGCGCTGGTGGAGGCGTTTGCACGCACACGTTTACGGAATCAGATGCAAAGAATTGTTTCTTTGAATTGGACGCGATGAGAGGTCCGTCAGACACTCTCGCGCAGCAAGGGCGCGCTGGAGTGGAGCAATCTGAAAAAATTTTCAGATTATATTTTCGAAGCTGAAACAATATTCACTTGTCTCCGTCATGAAGCATTCACTACCCTACAGACAACTCCAGGGTGTCGTTAGGGGCAGTTTGATGTTTGACAGTCGAGGGTGTGGGTGTTTCCGCGAGTCGCACCGCAGTGGAACGCCAAAAAATTAAATGATTCGGAGTGGTCTCGATGAATCTCAATTTGCCCAGAGTCTTGGTGTTGGTGGTTTGTGTCGCGTTGCTAGCGATTTCGTTACGAGCGCAGCAGAATTTTGGCTCTATCAATGGAACGGTGACAGACAGCAGCGGTGCATCGGTACCACAGGCGAAAGTAGAAGCCCGAAATGTGGGCACCAATCTGTTGCAATCGGCCATGACCCATGCTGACGGCTCCTACAGCATTGCAGACCTGCCGATCGGTACTTACGCGATCACTGTGACTAAGGATGGATTTAAGGCTGAGCAGTTCACAGAAACGCTCGTCCGCGCCGGAGTGACTACTACCGTCAACGCACAACTGCAGCCGGGGCACGCATTCGAAACTGTCACGGTGACGGGTACTCCGCTTCTGAACGAAACCGACACTACGATTGGCTACACGCTGAGCTCGGAACTGATCGAGAAAGTTCCATTGGGCACGGGCAGTTTCACACAACTCGCGATTTTGAGTCCTGGGGTTAGCGCCGACATGCTCGGCGGTTCCGGCGCCAACGCCGGCTTGGGCAATCAGAACATCTGGGCAAACGGCCAACGTGATACCAGTAACAGCTTTGCTTTTAATGGCGTAAACGCGAACAACATTTTTAACGGCAAGTCCTCCAGCCAGGTTGGAGCGAATCGCTTCGTTCTCAGCACTGGCGAAAATTTCGGCCCTTCTAATGGAGGCGGTGGAGACATTCAGACCAGCATGTCTGTGTACAACGCCATCGGGCAGGGTTTGCCGTCGGCGCCTCCGGAAACGATTGAGGAACTGCGGGTCAACACTTCCATGTACGACGCGTCGCAGGGTGCAAACAGCGGCGCGCATATTTCGCAAATCACGAAATCCGGTACGAACGGTTATCACGGACAGGTTTACGAATATTTTCAATCCAACAAGATGAACGCCGCGCCATTCTTCCGCAATGCGGACCCAACGATTCCTGAAAACCAGAAGACTCCCGGTCTTCACTACAATCGGTTTGGCGGCACGTTGGGGGGACCGATCAAGAAGGACAAAGTTTTCTTTTTTGCGTCATATCAGGGAATTCGCGTTACCGATCAGACGTACGGAACGTCGCTTGATGCCGTTCCGCCGGACCTTACTGACGATCGAACTCCACAAGGCATTGCCAATACGGTGAACACGGACTTTAACTCCGGCTGCGGCACAACTGGAAATCCGGCTTGCCTGCAGCCCAATCAGATTGATCCGGTTGCATTGGCACTGTTGCAGGCGAAGACCCCCCAGGGGACCTACCTAATTCCTTCCGCGCAGACAACTTCGACGGCGCTGGGGCACAATGCCACGGCGCAGGGTCCGCCAGCGACGTTTACTGCGGATCAAATCAACGGCAACATTGATTACAACCTCAACCAAAAAGACCGAATTACCGGCAAGTACTTTTACCAGCGCACTCCCGCGACCAGTGAGTTTTCCGCGAGTCAAGTCTCTGGATTTCCGCAAAAAATGGACGCCGGATCGCAGGTATTCTCCTTGAACAACACCACCATCCTCACGCCGAATTTTACGTGGGAACAGCGCTTCGGATTCATCCGCGAGAAGGCGTTCGTCACTACGGGTCAGCCGTTTGGACCGAGCGCCATCGCAGGAACCAGCCAGTCGATCAATTTGTTTGGGCAAAAAACGTTTCCTGGGATCGTTATTTCGAATAGCGACGGGAATTTCGACGGACTGAACATTGGAACGGGCGGCTCTCCTTTCGCGAATGCCGGTGTGTTCCAGAATCAATTCGAAGTCGCTACCAGCGTCAATTGGGTTCATGGACGGCACACGATCGCCGCGGGCTTTAGCTGGGATTACACTCAATTGAACATCCTGAATCGGAACAGTGACGTGACGGGCCTTACTTTCGGGAATTTTGCAGACTTTGTTGTGGGACAACTGCGCTCAGGGATCGGTAATACTGTGCTGTTCACGGGTTCCAGCAATCGCTATTATCGCGCGAATCAAGTTGGTACGTTCGTGCAGGACAATATCCGATTGCGTCCGAACCTGACGGTCAACCTAGGATTGCGTTGGGATTGGGACGGGCCGTTGTCCGAGAAGAACGGATTGCTTTCGAACTTTTATGCCAAGGATTTTTCTTACGACCTAGCGTCGGACTCATTCTCAAATATTGGTCTGGTTGTGGCGGGGAATAACAAGAGTCTGGGAACTCCCGGTGTCAGCGATTCGACAATGACCGCAAGGCAGTGGGGATTTGGACCGCGTATCGGTGTGGTGTGGAGTCCTTCGCGATTTAAGAATGTGGTCGTCCGAGTGGGCGCTGGTCTTTACTACGACCGCGGCGAGTTTTACTCGGAGTTTTCGCCAAGCGCGGGTAACGGCTTTAACGGGCCATTCGGCGTGACCTTGGAAGCTCCATTTGTTATTCCAACGACGAACTCGTGCACGAATGCCTACGATCCGGTCAGCGGAACGAGTTGTTTTGCGCAACCCTTTGGTTCAACACCTCCTCCGCAACCGCCGAAGAATCTCAGCAGCGTGGCTGCGTTGGTGCAAAATCGGGCGGGCTTAATCAGCGGTAATTCGGGACTACTGTTTGGCGGCTACGACCCCACGAACAAACTGCCTTACTCAGAGAATTGGCAATTAGATATGCAATGGCAGCCGATTAGCACCGTGGCTATCACCCTCGGATACGTGGGAAATCATGGAGTTCATTTGGTGATGCCGATTGCATTCAACCAAGCCGGAATCGCAACCGCTGCTAATCCGATTAATGGCGAGACCGCGTCGTACGGATATCAGGTTCCAGCGCTTTCCGGAACCACGGAACCGTTTAACACCTCAACCGGCGGGAATACGGACTTGAGATCGCCCTATATTGGCTACAGTCCCAATTCTGTTTTCTATAAAGCGGAAGGAATTTCCACCTACAATGCGTTGCAATTGTCGGTTCAGAAACGGCTGAGCCATGGATTCCTGGTCACAGGGTCGTACACTTGGTCGCACACACTGGATGAACAGAGCGGTTTGGGGCTTTTCTTTACCGGGAACAATCCGTTGCAACCGCATTCCGCTTATGCATCTTCAGATTTCGATCGCACGCACGTGTTGACGATCTCCTATCAATACGAGATTCCCAAGGTTAAGAGCGCGACAGGATTCGTGGACAAGGCAGCGAATGGGTGGGGCGTCGGGGGCATCACTGTGGCGCAAAGTGGGCAACCTTACAGCATTTACGATTTCACTGGGGGCGTAGCAAGCATCTATTACGGGACAAACAACTTCATCGGCAACCCGATTGTGCCACTGCTACCCGGGCAGACGGCAAGTAGCGCTCAGAACGTTCCAAAGTGCACGACGGGTAATGAACCCTCGTGCCAGGGACCGACCTTAGTGAACACAGCAGCGTTCGGTGTTCCGTTGATTCCTCCCGGGCAGATGGGAGTACCCGCAGGGGACCCTTTCGAAACCGGGTATGGGGCGACGGGTCGCAACATTTTCAGAGCTAATTTTCAGACGCGCTTCGATTTCAACGCATTCAAGGAAACCAAGCTCACCGAAAGATTCAACCTACGATTCGACGCGCAGTTCTTCAACATCTTCAATCATCCGGTGTTTGACGCTCCTAATAACAACGTGGCGTTCAATCCTTCTTTCTGTAATCCTCCCGACATGACGACAACGTTTAATTGCGGTTCGTCGCCGGGATACCTAACACCGCCGTCGGGTCATGGAGGAACAGTTCAACACACGTTAGGGAGTCCAAGATTTGTGCAACTTGCATTGCACTTGGTCTTCTAGCTTCTAACCATCCTTTGCCTCTCAAAGAGCCGCTGTGGCGGCTCTTTTGTTTTTGAATTCGACGTTTTTAGGGCGGAATTGTTGTTATGGCTGGGTTTGCCTCGGCTTCTTCCATATGGGTGCTGCACCGCGTAGAATGAAGAGAGCAGTTGGGAAAACACATAATGTCGACAAAAACGCAGCCGGTAACCGGTGGGCAGCCTGCCGCCACTAACCTTACCAACGAGGAAATTCTTCGCTATAGCCGCCATCTGATCATGCCCGAGGTGGGGATGGATGGGCAGCTCAAGCTGAAGAACGCGAAAGTTCTGCTGATCGGTACTGGTGGGCTCGGCGCGCCTCTTGGGCTGTATTTAACGGCCGCGGGCGTCGGAAAAATTGGGTTGGTGGATTTCGATGTGGTGGATTTCACGAACCTGCAGCGGCAGGTGACGTTTGGCAGCAGCGATGTCGGCAAGGCAAAGACGGAAGCGGCGCGGGCGCGGCTCTCTAACCTGAATCCTGACGTTGAAATTGCCACGTATGAGACAAAACTGACCAGCGAGAATGCTCTGGAGCTGTTTCGCGATTACGACATCATCGTGGATGGGACCGATAATTTCCCCACGCGTTATCTGGTGAATGATGCGTGCCTGCTGCTGGGCAAGCCGAATGTGTACGGCTCGATTTTCCGTTTCGAAGGGCAAGTTACCGTATTTGGCATGCCGGATGGGCCTTGTTATCGCTGTTTGTATCCAGAACCGCCTCCGCCGGGGCTGGTGCCTTCGTGCGCAGAGGGCGGCGTGTTGGGCGTACTACCGGGAATTATCGGCTCACTGCAAGCAATGGAAACGATCAAGCTGATTCTGGGTCGCGGGGATTCTCTGGTAGGTCGTTTGTTGCTCTTCGATGCTCTGGCGCTGAAATTCCGCGAACTGAAACTGCGCAAAAATGCGAATTGCCCAATGTGCAGCAGCAATCGCACCATTGATAAGCTAATCGATTACAACGAATTCTGCGGGATGCGCGGCGAAGAAGAGCCGGAAGTGGATCTGCATGTTCCGGAAATGACTCCGCGCGAACTGAAAACGCGGCTGGATAATGGAGACGATCTGTTCATCCTGGATGTCCGGGAGCCGCACGAATATCAGATCTGCAATCTAAAGGGGCACCTGATTCCCCTGGGGGAATTGCCGCGTCGCGTGCACGAATTGGATTCTTCGCATGAAATTGTGGCGCATTGCCGCAGCGGAAAGCGTTCGGCCGAGGCGGTGGACTTTCTGCGCAAAGCAGGCTTCCGCAAGATCCATAACCTGCGCGGCGGAATCTTGTCGTGGTCCACGGAAGTGGATCCCACCGTGCCACGTTACTAGACGAACCGAGGTTACGATTTAGGCGCATTGTGCCGTCTCACTGCGCTGGCGTTGTTGTTTTTCGCATGATGCGTCGTTATCTTAGAAATAGCGTTTCTCAAACCTTTACCTGTTAAATCGACGGAGGCTCCCTTGCCAGCAGCAAAAGTCACTATCTTCAACAACGGTCCATTGCGCGTCGAAGGCGACTTTGAAATTGTGGACCAAGAGGGAAAACCGTTTGGACTGGGCGGGCGCACGGCGGTAAGCCTCTGCCGCTGCGGGCATTCGGCAAATTCTCCATTCTGCGACGGGTCGCATAAGCGCCAGAACTTTAGCGATACTGTGAGCGCACGCGACTTGCAGCCGGTAGTAGCTCCCAAGCCTTGAGTCTCTGCCTCACAACGGGATGAGACTGTCTCAGTCTGAGAATGGGTACCAGTTCGGAGTGCAGGTGTCCATGTGCCCGGTAACCTTCTGGATACACGGACGATAGAGTTTCATAATAGGACACAGAGCAGTCTCGGTCCTGTCTCGACCGTGTCTCATCGCAAACTGCAGCCTTCCTGTCATATTTTTAAGTCGAGCTAAATCAACCACATCCAATCAGTTTAAGGCCCGTCAGGAAAGGGCATGGACGTGCTATTCCCCTGTGTTGTTGGGTTTCGTAGGCATTTGGGGGATATGTTGGGAGATTGGGCCACAATCAAGGGGTTTCTCCGCAGGGATCGCGGCAACCTGCCCGCGATTGCCTATGGCGTATTGGGCACCCTGTTTGTAGCGACAGTCCTGTATGCGCGGCACGCTCAGATGGCGGGCTCCCCGACAACGTATCTATATCTGGAAGTCGGTGGATCACTGCTTAGCTTCTGCTACGCGGCTAATGCATTGGTGCGTTTCCGTGGTACTCATGACCGTATCGCCCTGATCCTGGCCTTTGGATTCGTGCTCTCTGGAATGATTGAGACGATTGGCTACTTCGGTCTCAACAATCTTCTGCATCTTGGGCCGATTGCACTGGCGCGGGTACCGATGGGCTGGATGGTCGGGCGTACGCTATTGGCGGTGTTGTTGCTGGCGGCGCTGGGCGTGGAACGGTTTATCCCCACAGCGCGGCAGCCAAGTCGCGAAACTGCGGGTGCGCTCTTCGTTGTTGCCGCTGCTACCTATATTACAAGCGCGGCGTTCATCGCGGCTCCGGCCACACCGGTGGCGCAGGCTGGCGCGTTTTTCTCACGTCCATGGGAGATGCTGCCCGGTGGACTTTTTGCGCTGGCAGCTCTGTTTTTCTATCACCGCTATCGGAACGAAAAGAAGAACGACAGTGAGGCCTCGCTGTACGACTATTCGCTTTTCCTGGTAGCGCTGTTGAACGCAGCGTGCCATGTTGCCGCGCTTTTCTCACGCCGTTTATTTGATGGACCATTTTTCCTGGCAGAATTGGCCAAGGTAGCCAGCTACACAATCATGCTGTGCGGAGCTCTGGTGGATCAGGCGCGCCTCTTTGATCAGGTGCGCAACCTAGCGGTCAGTGATCCACTGACCGGTTTGGCGAATTATCGCCGGTTGATCGCGGTGATCGAATCTGAACTGGATCGTTCGCGCCGGACGAATCGCCCCTTCAGTATCGTGCTGCTGGACATGGACGGTCTCAAAGGCATTAACGACCGCTACGGGCATTTGGTGGGCAGCCGCGCGCTGGTACGACTGGGAAAAACTCTGCGCAATCAATCGCGGGCAATTGATACGCCAGCACGGTATGGCGGGGACGAGTTCGCCGTGGTGCTTCCGGAAGCGCCAAAGGAACTGGCAGATCGCGTTTCGCTGCGGATCCGCGAACGGCTGGCGATGGAGTCCGAGGAGCCACGGCTCTCCGTGAGCACGGGCATCGCTGCGTATCCCGAAGACGGGGACACTGCAGAAAAACTATTGGGCGCGGCAGATCGCGTTTTGTACCGCATGAAGCATCGCGGTAGGGCCATGAATTCGATCACGCGGATAGCCGCGTGCCTATGAGGATGAACACGATGCCTCAGGGGAATGATTTTACCGCTCACCGCCGTGAGAATCGGATCCCGATGGAAATCCCCGTGGTGTTAGACGGGCATCGGCAAGATCCCGGCGCTGAGCCGACGTTTACGGAAAACGTAAGCGCGGGCGGGGCACGAGTGGTGAGCGTGCGTCGCTGGGATAAAGGTGCGCAGATTGTGTTTGCTTCGCGCACCGGCGAATTTCGTTCGGCGGCTCGGGTGGCTTACTGCCAACCAATCCATGGCGACGGCTATGCGGTTGGGGTGGAATTCCTCGAACCGAAGGGGCGATGGGTAGTTCAATCTGCTAGTTAGCTCGACGGGCTCCGGCGAGCGGATAGGAGGGAACGACTGGAACAACTTTTCAGGAAGAACAATTACTTGCGCAAATGTTGTAGGTGAGAGCGTCGGACGGATCGAGAAGGAGCCGTTCGACGCTTTCTCCATTTAGAGTCTGTGTAAATGCAAAGTATGGCTTTGGCTAGGTGCATAGTTCGTCTGCTCAAGTTCGCCACACCGCGGTCTTCGTTTAATCCTTAGAAAGAATGATGGCTCAAATGTTCCCGATGGCATCGTTTGCGCGCAGACTGGCGCGGCGTTCTCGAGAAAATTGGGACCACTGCGCAAAATCACGTTCGAGCCGGGGATTGTATACTTGTTCGCCGGTTTGAACGTGGCAGGAATTAGCAGGCTAGGGAGGATTCTTTGAACATTTTGGTTACCGGAGGCGCCGGGTACATTGGCAGCATCTGCTCGGAAGTTCTGCTATCGAGTGGGCATCAAGTGGTTGCATTAGATAATCTGCAGGAAGGCCACCGCGCGGCTGTTCCGCCTGCGGCAACATTTTGTCAAGTTGATTTGGCGGACCGGCCCGCGCTCGAAACGGTTTTTTTGGAGAATAAAGTTGAGGGAGTGATGCACTTCGCTGGCGAAGCGCTCGTGGCCAAGTCGGTTCGCGAGCCGAGTGCGTTTTATGCGGCCAACGTTGCGTGCGGGGTGAATCTACTCGATGCGATGGTTCGGCACGGTGTTAATAAATTGATTTTTTCCTCGACAGCGGCGACGTATGGCGAGCCGGAGGTTACGCCGATTCCGGAAGATCATCGGAAAGCGCCCATCAATCCTTATGGCAAAACCAAGCTGGTTTTTGAGCAAATTCTGGCCGATTATCGCGCATACACGGGGCTGAAATATGTGACGGTGCGTTACTTCAATGCGGCGGGAGCCAGCATGGAACGAGGCGAAGCGCATCGTGTTGAATCGCATCTGATTCCGCGGGTACTCGACACAGCTTTAGGCGTTTATCCGATTCTCGAAATTTTTGGATCGGACTACCCGACGCCGGACGGTACCTGTGTCCGCGATTACGTGCATGTGCTGGACATCGCTGATTCGCATCTTCGTGCGTTGGAAGAAATTGATCGGATTTCAGGAGAAGCATTTAACGTGGGCAATAATCGCGGATTTTCGAACCTGGAAGTTGTGCAGGCGGCGGAACGGCTCACGGGCCATAAAGTTCCGCACAAGCTTTCGCCGCGGCGGCCGGGCGACCCGGCAACGCTGGTGGCCAGCAATGAAAAACTGAAACGGATGCTTGGCTGGGAGGCTTCCCATTCCTCATTGGACGAGATTATCGAATCAGCGTGGAATTGGCGGCGCAGGTTTCCGCATGGTTATTCGGACTGAGAGATAGTCTAAAAGTTAAGGTTCTGGCTTTGGTTCGAGACTAGCGTTCGTTCCCAGCACATCTCCATAGACTTGAACCATTTCCTGCACCATCCGTTCCGCGGAAAATTTCTCGGCCACGCGTGCACGTCCTGCTTCGCCCATGCGTTGCGCCGATGCGGGATCTCGCAATAACTTTGCAACAGCTTCTGCAATTGCTTGGGAATTGCGAGGCTCGACCTGAATGCCACTGCGCTCGTTCTCGACGATTTCGCCCAGCGCACAACCGAAAAAAGTAATAGAAGGCACAGCGTAGGCCATTGCGGCCAGCAACGAGGTTCCTAAACCTTCGAATAGTGAAGGGAACACGAAGACGTCGAGCGCTTCATACGCGGCGGAAATATTCCTCATAAAGCCAGCGAAAATAACCTTTGGCTGCAAACCTAACTCTGCGACGAGGGCTTCTAGTTGAGGGCGATATTTTCCTTCACCTGCGATCAACAGTCGTGCTTCAGGGAATTCCTGCCGCAATTCTGCAAACGCACGAATCACCCATTCATGGCCCTTGTCGGATTGCAGCGCGCCGACGCATCCTATCACTTTGTCGGAAGGCTTGATGCCCCAGTGCGCGCGCGCCGCTTGTCGCGCCGCAGTGGATGGCAATTGAGGAATCTCTACGCCTTCGTACACGACACGCAACTTGTCTAATGGCGCGCCAGAGGCTGCGGCTTGCTCCGCCACCCAATGGGAATTGGCCACAATGGAGGCCGCCGACTTATATCTCGCCTGGGCCAGCGCACTTTTGCCGAGCGGAAAGCCGACGCGGCGCGAAATCACGAAGGGAAGCTGTCGCTGGACTCCGGCGAGCCAAGCTGCAGTGACGGCGTGGGCTTCATTAGCGTGCACCAGGTCGACGCGGCCATCGCTCAAAAGTGCGCGAATTCTTGCAGCAGCGGGCAAGCGGAACAAACCGCGAGATACTTCGTGGACGTAAATTCCCACGCGTTTTGCGCGACGTCCGAGGGAAGAGCCTTTGGCGGTCAGCAATTCTGCTGCGTGACCTCGCTCGTATAAACCTTTGAGTAGCAGTAGGGCTTGACTTTGCCCGCCGCGCCATTCGGTGTCTAAATCAACGATCAAGGGGATCATTGTTCACCGTTACGTTTGGGGTGATTTTCAGCGGCGATGAGTTGTCCAAGTTTGGCGTATTTCAGGCGGACGCCACGCGCCGCCATCTGGGCAATCAATGCGCCGCGATAGCCGTCCAGGAATCCCGCGCCCAGAAAAAAATGACGAACCCAACTCCACGGAGTGGCAATCCACATGGCGCCACGCCAGTCGCGCTTACCGTTTTCGTACATCTCCTTCGCAACGATAGTGGTGTACCGTTCGAGTTTGGCCTCGTGTTCAGCGAAATCGCGAATCGTGTAGTGGAGCAAATCGCCCCGCAATCGGCCGGCTGGGCCTTCAAATCGTAGCGCAGAATGGATGGCGCCCTCAAAATGGGCTTGATCACGCCGGTAAATGCGTCTTTGCCAATCCGGATACCAGCGAGAATGATGGATCCAGGCGCCGAGATACCAGGTGAGGCGCGCCATTTCGTAGACAGGATGGGCGGGCTCCGATTTCTTCCACTGCAGCACGGAGGCACTCAGGTCATCGCTCAATTCTTCGTCGGCATCCAACAGGAAAATCCAGTTGTGGGTGGCTAGCGAAGCAGCATAGTTTTTCTGGTCTGCATGGGTGGTGAAAGCCCGCTCCACAACACGGGCGCCGAACTCCTTCGCGATTGCCGCGGTGCGATCGTTGCTGCCGCCATCGACCACCACGATTTCGTCCGCAACTTCCTGCACGGACGTCAAGACACGCGGAAGATTCTCTTCTTCATTTTGCGCGACGATGCAGATGGTTAGCTGGTTCATTCCTGCGTACGCTGCCCTGGCCTGCGTCAGTATCTCACAGCCCGGAGCGAGCTCCCGGGCGTTTGGTTTTAAGAATTTTGTTTTGGCTGGATGTTTATTTGAATCCTGCTGCTGCCCACGCGAAATTCTGCGCCATTTTGCAGCATGGCGGCGCGCACGCGTTCTTCTTCAAAGAAGGTGCCATTCGTAGAGTCCAAATCCTTCACGCTGATCATGGGGCCTCGAATTTCGAGCACACAATGAAATCGGGAAATCTCTGGATCATTCAGCGGGAAGTCGGCGCCTTTGCGGCCAATTACCGTGCGCGGATTGCTGAGCGGGAATACGGTGCCTTGGGCAGGGCCACTTTTTACGGTTAATACGATGTTGCTATCGTGAGGCAAGACCAAGCCCTCGTCTACCGGAGGCAGTTTCAATCTTGGCGTGGAGGCATCGGCGCGTGCGAAGGAGGGCATCGGCGAAATGACAGCGGTTTCGTCGGCGCGGCGCTTCACTTCGACAACGGTGGTCTGGCCGCAGCGAGTACAGCGAAACTGCACCTTGGCGTGTTTCGCCAGGACTTCGTCTTTTAGCAGATGCTGCTGACCACAATGGACGCAACCGGTCTGCATCCTTTCAACGTAGCACGACCTGGCACTGGCGCTGATAGAGACGCGACAAGCGTTGCGGCAAGCGTTACTTGGCGGTGCGTAACGTGGACCGCTGCCTTCCGTGCGTTGCGCTCCGCGTGTTAGAATTATCGTTTCCACTTCAAGCAGGAGAGCGCTGTGCCTGAACATATTTCGCGGAAAGACCTGAAACACGACCGAGTCCGTGAGACTTTCGAACATGGAGCTGAGGCGGTCCTATCACATACTCGTATCGCGGCCATCGCGCTGCTGGCTCTGGTGGTGGTCTCGGCCGGATATTTTGGCTGGAAGCTATACGCGGATCGGCAAAACAGCCAGGCGCAAAATGCTCTGGATGACGCTATGCGAGTGTTCAATGCGCCGGTTGCGGTTCCTGGCCAGCCAACGCTTCCTGGTGAGATCACATACACCGACCCGAATGTCCGGTCGCAAGATGCCGAAACGAAACTGTCTGCGGTGGCCAACAAATATTCGAGCACGAACGCGGGCAAATTGGCTCGTTACTATTCCGCTCTGTGCCTGATGGACCTGGACCGTTTGGCTCAGGCGTCAGAAGAGTTGAACAGGCTGAATGCCGGGTCGGACAAGGAACTGGCGGCGTTGGCGGAATATCAGAAGGCGCGGATAGCCGAACGCAATGGCAAGACTGAGGATGCCGCGAAGATCCTTCGATCGCTTTCCACGTCGGGTTCGGTGCTGGTGCCCAAGCCGATGGTGCTGTTGGAGCTAGCCAGCCTGCTTCGGCAGAGCGATCCCAAGCAGGCCACCACGCTTTACGAACAGGTCAAGAAAGACTATCCAAACTCGATCAGCTCTGACGAAGCGGACCGCGGCCTTGAATTTCTTGCCACCAAGTCCTGACGTGGCGGCCGTCCCTCGAACTTAGCTCGGAGGTTTCGGCCATTTCCAATCTCACTCCCCTTGCGCCATGGGCCATGAAACCCGGCGCTACCCGAGGGCGCCGCTTTCCGGAAAAGCCACACGCGTATCGCAGCGAATATGCGCGAGACCGAGATCGAATCGTGCATTCGCGAGCGTTTCGGCGGTTGGAAGCCAAGACGCAGGTTTTCACGGCACGCTTCTCGGATCACTTTCGGAATCGCCTGACACACACATTGGAAGTTGCGCAGATTGCGCGGACCGTGGCCGACGCGCTGCACCTGAATTCTGAACTGGTCGAGACGCTGGCGCTGGTCCACGATATCGGCCATCCCCCGTTTGGGCACGCCGGGGAAAAAAAGCTGAATCAACTGATGGCGGAGCGAGGCAGCGGATTCAACCACAATCTGCAAGCGCTTCGCATCGTGGAGCACTTTGAGCATAGCTACATCGGATTTCAGGGATTGAATTTAACGTTTGAAGTGCGCGAAGGGATCGTTAAACATTCGCGCGATTACTCTGCCGCGGAGTTTCCGGGACTTTCCGAATATTTGCTGGACCTGAGGCCGCCGCTGGAATCGCAGTTGGTCGATTGGGTGGATGAGATTGCCTATAACACCGCCGATTTAGATGACGCGCTGGAAGCTGAACTCCTTGACCTTGCCGCGCTTCGAAGAGAAGTGCCGTTTTTTGCGGATTTCTACGAGAGAGTTGACCGAGCGTATCCGGGTGCGCGCCCCAAATTAAAATTCAATGAAGCGCTGCGTGACGTTCTGGATCTCTTAGCCAGCGACCTGATAGCCAACACACAGCGACTGGTAAGTGAATCGGGTGCACAGAATGTGGAGGACATTCGCCTTGCTCCTGACCGACTGGCACGCTTCAGTGAGAGCGCACGGGCGCAGAATGAAAATCTGAAGGGCTTCTTGTTTGCGCATATTTATAATCACCCGTCGATCACGGAGGATTGCGATCGGTCAGTGCGCTGTCTCGAGGAGCTTTTCAACTTCTACTTGCAGACGCCACATTCCATGCCGGAATCCCATGAAGAAATGGCCAAGAGCAGCCCGCGGCATGTTGTGGTCTGCGATTACATTGCCGGGATGACCGATCAGTTCCTCTTGCGCCAGCATGAAGAGCGCATCGGTTCCTGCCGCTGAGCTTTCAGCACCTTCTGTCCCGCCCGCACAACAGCTAGAATGAAGCGGTCATCCGGAGCTGGAAATATGTCTCTGCCTCGTTTCTTCATCGCTTATTTTGTCCTGGTTATCTGTTCAGCGTTCTCTCCGTGCATTCGGGCGCAAATCCCGGGGATTACTACGTCGTCGACGCCTGCTGCCACGGCCGCACAAAATACTACGCCGCCCGACCCATTGAAACGCGAAACTCCACGTGGCACGATTCTCGGTTTTATTAAAGCTGCCGGGGAAGAGCGCTACGCGGTGGCAATCCAATACTTCCAGGCCCCTACGAATCGTCATCGGACTTCCATCGAAGATGAAGAGGAGTCTGCGGAGCAGCTCTTCGCCATTTTGAGTCGCAAGTTCACGAATACGTTCGATTTTATCAGCACCGATCCGAGCGGCCGTCTGGACGATGGACTGCCCGCGGATCAAGAAAAAATTGGCAGCCTGACTGGTTCGAATGACGATTTCGCGATTTATCTGGTGCGACTGGAAGACGAGCAAGGCCGAAAACTCTGGTACATCTCGCGTAAGACACTGGATCAGGTGCCGCAGGTCTACGATTCGCTGCAGTATCCACAAATTGAGAAAAGTATTCCCAAGCCGCTGGTTGAGCATCGTTATCTTGCCATGCCGGCGTGGCAATGGCTTGCGCTGCTCCTCTTCCTCCCGGTTGCGTGGTTTATTGCGCGAATACTTACATACGTTAGTTACCTGGCGCTTCTTCAGTGGAGCAAATACCGGAGAAACATTCTGCCGCCCGCGCAGCGATTCTTCAGTTTGGATCCCGTGACGCTTGCTGTCACGATACTGATTCACTTTGTATTTATTGATTATATCGGGACATCGATTCTATTCCGTCTCTACTATCACCCGATCGTGCTGGTGGTTTTGGCGCTGGTGTTTTACTGGATATTGACAGGCATCACCCGGATGATTTCGCGGCGAATCGCGCTGAGTCTGACCAGCCGGGGCATGTACGCGGAACGCACCATCGTCTCGCTAGTTCGCCGGTTCGTAGAGGTGGTGATTTTTTTATTTGTGGTGCTGATGGTGCTGAAGAATCTGGGTGTTGATGTCAGTACGGCACTGGCCGGCGTTGGTATCGGCGGACTGGCGCTCGGTTTAGGCGCGCAGAAAACCTTTGAAAATGTTTTCGGTGGAGTTTCAATTCTTTTTGACAAAGTAATCGTGATCGGCGATTTTTGCAAAATCAATAATCAGACCGGAACGGTGGAGGATATCGGTCTTCGCTCGACGCGGCTGCGAACTACCGAGCGGACCATTCTCTCCATTCCGAACGGCGTTATGGCGACCTCGACGATCGAGAATCTACGCTTCCGCGATAAATTTTTGTGCCAGCAGATTGTACGGCTGAGATACGACTTGGCTCCCGACCATGTTCGCTATGTGGTGGATGAACTTCGGGACATATTGCGACGAAATCCCAAAGTGGAAGAGAGTACCGCGCGGGTGCGATTCGTGAGATTCGCGGAGTATGCGCTGGAGGTTGAGATTTTTGCGTACATCCTGGAGCCGGACTATGCCGTGTATCTTGCGGTGCAAGAAGCTCTGCTGCTGCAGGTAATGGATGCGTTAGAAAAAGCGGGCGCGGTGGTGGCGCTACCGTCGCAGACAACGCTGGTTACCAAGGACGCCTGGGTCGATCCGGAAAAGGCGAAAGCGGTCCAGCGTGCAATTAACAAAACGCGAGATCCCGGTGTGCCAGGCCCTGACGGCAATTCAAAACAGTAAAATTTGATGTGAGGCTGCGCAGGGCTGAGCGTTATTGCTGCGTGAAGGTGTTGCAGGACTGCACGGTGCCGCCGTTGAAGCCTTTGTTGAACCAGCTCATGCGCTGTTCGGAGCTTCCGTGGGTAAAGGTTTCGGGCTGAATACGGCCGCGCGTCATCTTCTGAATACGATCATCGCCGACCGCCGCGGCCGCGCTTAATGCAGATTCCACGTCACCCGATTCCAGAAGATGCCGTTCCTGCGTGGAATGTGCCCAGACGCCGGCAAAGCAATCGGCCTGTAATTCCAATCGCACAGAGACCTGGTTTGCGGCTTGAGGATTACCTTGTTGCAGGCGGCGCGCCTGACCCTCGATTCCGAGAATTTTTTGGACGTGATGGCCGATTTCGTGGGCGAGCACATAGGCTTTGGCAAAATCACCCGAGGCGCCAAAGCGGCTTTGCAACTCGTCGTAAAAGCCCAAGTCGATATAAACCTTTTCGTCCCCCGGACAATAGAAAGGCCCGGTTGCGGCTTCTGCGCCGCCGCATGCGGATTGGGTGGCATCGCGGAAAAGGACCAATTTCGCATGGCGATAAGGCTTTCCGGTTTGTTCCGGAAGCAGGTCGGTCCAAGTTTTTTGAGTGTCGTCGAGAACGAAGGAGACGAACTGAACCAGAGGCTTTTCCTGTTGGTCGCGTTCAGGATTGGGCCGGCTTGTCGCGGTGGGAGCGGTTGAGGTCGCTCCTCCGCCACTCAGCAGCGCGAAAAAGTTGGTTTTGAAGATCAGGCTGAGAACAAAGAGGATGATGATCCCGCCGATTCCTAAATGCAGGCCGCCGAAACCGAAGCCCCCGCCGCCTCCCCCTGATTCATCTCGACGATCTTCAATATCGTCGCTTTGTCCACCGGGTGTCCAACGCATGGATGGTCTCCTTAGCTCAGGCGGGTCTGCACTCCTATCAGAGATGCAGCTCAGGGCGGTATTGACCTTCAAATCCTATCATTATTCTGGTGTAAGAGAAGACCGGGCGCCGCCTGCAAGAAACACTTCAGGTTGAGCGTTTGGCGAAACGAAAAGATTTAGTGGAGCTTGGCGGCTTCGGTCTTCGCTTGTTTGAGAACCGGGATACTGGCGTCAGCGCCGGTCCAAAGTGTGAGGAACAGGCCGTAAGCATTCTTCGCTTCGGCTGTTGCGCCGCTCGCAGCTTGAGCTCGGGCTTCGCCAAGCATAGCTAGCGGCCCAGCCCAACAGTTTCCGATAACACCAGGATTGAGCTGCATCTTCTTAAATTCCAGCAGCGCCTCGTGAGCCTTCTGACTGTTTAACTGAGCTTCGCCGCGCAGGTAGACAGGAATCATGCAGGAGTCGCTGAGATTTCCGGTAAGTTGGCCTTTCTCGTAAGGGGCCACGATCTCAAGTTGCTCGATAGCTTCAGCATTTTGCTTTTTGTGCAGCGCAAGTTGTGCGCGTACCACAGGCAGCCACGCTTTTTGCATGACCATGTTGGACACGTAGAGGGCGCGCAGGTCGTCAGTGATTTTCAGTGCGTCGGCTTCATCGCCCGCTCGAGCAAAAATCAATGCGGCCAGGGCTCGCACATCCTTGCTGTCTGGAGCGAGACGCAGCGCTTCGTGAGCTGCTTTGCGAGCTTCTTCCATATTTCCAAACATGGCCTCGCGCATGCCGCCTTCGACCGTCCAGGTTGCCGCGGATTCGGAGAGTTCGGTCTTTTGTGCAGACTCAACGGCTCGGCGAGTGAAATCTCGAGCTTTTTCCAGACGTCCATAGAAGGCCTCGGTGTCGGCTTGTGCCGCCAGAATAGAATCGTCGCCGTTTGGTTTAGAGGCAGCCCAGGCGACTTCCTGCTCCATGAGCGCGGAATCTTTTTTCAGGAATGCCAATGAATAGCGATTAGCGTGCAACGCGGCATCATCCATTTTTCTGGAAAACGCCTCTTTCAAGACCGCGTCTGCTTCATCGAAACGCGATAGTGCCAGCAGCGCTGTCGATAGATTTTCGTACCACGCTGCGGAGTCGGGATCGATCTTTAATGCTTCGCGGGCGTATTTCGCTGCGTCTTCATAGTCTCCGAGGACGAAATATTCGCTGGAGAGGTTGCCGAGGGCCACATCATCTCTTGGATATGCGCGAATATAGGCCTTGTAGCCTTCGATCGATTTCTCGACGTCTCCCACGCCCAGATCGTAGTAAAGAGTTGTTATGTTGAGGCGCTCGCGCAGCGTCTGGCGATCGCCAGCTTCATAGGCTTGGCGAATTTCTTCGCCGGCTTGCGCCATTTGATTCAGGTTGTAATAGCTGACGGCGAGTCCGGAGTGTGCCAAGGCAAAGCGAGCGTCCAGATCGATGGCTTTTTTGTAATGCGGCACCGCTTGAATGTCGCCGGTTTCGCGGACGGCGGTGCGAGCTTCTTCGTAAGCCTTCAAGGCAGCGGGTATCGGAGTGGTTGCGCGCTCGAGAGGAATGTCGAACTTTTTTACGGACTCGGGGCTCTCTCCTAAATCTTGTCGCAATTTGGCGGTCATCGCACCCAGATGCTGAATTACTAAATCTGGTCGAGCGGCCTGGCCGGTTTCTTTGGCTATTCGTTTGCCGTCTGGACAGCGATTGGTAATTAACTCGATCAAATATTCGTTGTCCGCACGTGTAACGCTGCCAGTCAGATAAGCTTTTGCTCCGATGCGCTCGCAGAGAACGAGTGACTGTTCTTTTGTCAGCACCGTTCCTTCCAGCTTGCCGCTGTTGCGCAAAGCCACGCGAATTTTCTCGTCGGACACCAAATTGAGATAAGGAGATTGGGCTAGCGCGACGCGAAGGGATTCGCGCAAGGCACCATCGAAGTTCGGCTCACCACTGTGGTTTGCAAAGTCGCCGAGCATCAGCAAGTCGGAATCCTGCAATTTAGAGGGGCGCTGCGACCACCAATATGCGCCCAGGCACAGCGTCAGAACGGATCCTACAGAGATGGCTATTCTCATTTTCATCAGGCAGGCTCACCAGCTTGTCATCCACTTTAAAGCCTTTCTTTGCCGCGTTTGCCATGGTCTAAGCGCTTTGTGTCCTACCCTGAAACTCGGATTTTCCCGGCATCTTCGGGTGGTTCCCGAGCATTTCTTTTTACTGGTAGAGAGCATTCCCTAGTAGTGAACCGGGCCCAGAAAAGGTTAAAATACAAAAATTCGTGAACTATGACGGTTGAAACTGATCGCCGCGGCAAATTTCGCAAACGCCCGTCTACGCTCGTCTATGTAGAACTGGCCTCTGGCAACGGAGGCATGATGCGGGATCTTTGCGAAGAGGGATTTGCTCTTCGAGCCATGATGCCGCTGCGTCCCGGGGAGACGACTACCTTTAACTTTTCGCTCGACGCTGGTTCGCGCATTGAAGGCGAAGGGCGGTTGATCTGGGTTGAGGAGAACGGCAAGGTTGCAGGGTTGGAGTTCACACAGATTTCTCCGGAGTCGCTGGGGCGCATTCGATCGTGGCTGGAGAATAATGAGGAAGTGCCGACTCGCGAAGCAGAAGTTCCTGTCAAGCCTGCCGGTGCCACGAATCCGATCATGGACCAATTGCGGCACGAGGCGCGCACGGTGTCGAGCCGGCCTCCAACGTCTAAGGGGGATGTCACGGTATTTCGTTCGCCGTCGAAGGCTGAGCCGAAGCCGGAAGCGTCGTCCACTCGCCCCATTCCTTCGCCAGAACAATTGAAACGGGAAATTGCTGAAGCGTTGCGGCAAGCCGCGGAAGAACGGCTGGAGAAGGAAGGCCCCTCTGTTCATGGGGCGGCTGCTCCTCCCGCTAAACCCGAGCCATCACCAACTCCGCCTCCTGTGCAGCCTGCTCCTATTGTGGCGGCACCGCCGCCCGTAATTTCGCCCCCTGCCGCAGCACTAAATCCGGTCGCGGAGAACCCAAGCGTACCGCCGCCGCCCGTACATGCCGCACCGCCGCACATCGCAACGCCGGTATGGGTGCAACCCGTTGCGGCGTTCGAGCCGTTACCGGCTATCGAGGATATGGATTTCGGGCGCCGTATTCGGCCGAGAGGATTTACGCTGTCTCGTGCCATCGGCATTCTGGTGCTGATCGCGTTGGCCGTTGCCGGTTATGTGTATCGACAGGAAGTTGGCCAGTTCATGATTCAAACTGGACAGAAAATTTCGGGTCCAGCAGAATCGGCAAATTCAGCGCCGGTGATGCCAATGCCGCGTTCAAGTTCACCAGGGGAGGCGGCATCAACAAACCAGGGAAATTCGGGACAAGCAAATCGCGCGGAAGCCAGTCCATCGACGATTCCGTTGCCGGGCTCCTCGGTGCCCACCAGCTCTTCCAGCGGAAGTTCTGCCGCGGCAGGCACGGGAAGTGCCAGTCCGTTGACGACTGGCTCCGAGTCCACAACGTCGAGAAGTGGAGATGCAGGGTCGATGGCAACACCGTCTTACGTTTCACCGGGCAGAAAAAATTCCTCGACAGCCGTTCCTGTATCTCCGCTGATGACTGGCGGAAATCCCAACACGGTGGGAGATCCGAGTTCTGAATCGGGGCAAACCGAATATTTGCAGGCAGTGCAAATTTTGCGGTCGAGGAAAAGTCGAGAAGACCAAGCGGATGCGGCGCGGTTGCTGTGGATCGCGGTGGAGAAGGGAAATTCCAACGCAGAAGTGGCGCTCGCGGAACTGTATCGTTTGGGCCAAGGCGTTGGGCAAAATTGCGATCAGGCCCGAGTGCTTCTGACGGCGGCGGCGCGCAAGGGGAATCCCGAAGGCGTACGACATCTGCAGTTGTTCGAACAAGCCGGTTGCGAGTAAACTTCGCTCTTCATTTTGTCTCAGGCAAGTGTTTTCCAACGTAAGCTGAACCATGCCGGGAGGTCCAACCGTGTTCTGTTCCAAGTGTGGCACCGCACTGACACCGGAGTCGACGTTTTGCGGGGCATGTGGCACGCCAGTACCACCTCGAGCTTTGGCAAGTCCAGCGGTTGTGGCTACCGCAGTGACTCCTTATCCGACGCTGGGCGGGGTGGTGCTCACGCGCACGCCTACTTATGCGGGATTCTGGCTGAGATTTTTGGCATACATCATTGATGGACTGATTTTGAGTCCACTGTTCATCCTGTTTGTGGTAATTGGCTTGGGAATGACCGGGGGACTAGCGCACATAATTTCGGTGCTGCAGCGGAATGGGGAAGAGATCGACCCGGCGGCGGTAGCCATGATGGTATCGATGTTTTTCACGTTTATCGCGATTGCGATCCTCATATCCTGGCTGTATTCGGCGTACCTGGAGAGCGGGGAGAAACAGGCGACCTGGGGGAAGCAGGCGCTGGGCCTGTACGTGACGGACTTGAACGGTCAGCGTATTTCTTTCGGGCGAGCCTCGGGGCGCTTCTTCGCAAAGACTTTTGTGACGCGATTAATTCCACTGGAAATCGGGTTCATCATGGCGGCGTTCACCGAAAGAAGACAGGCACTACACGACATGATTGCCGCCACCCTCGTGCTTAAGCACTGATTTTGCTTTTCAATTTCGCATTCGGTCTTGATTAGCGGGTATTTTTTGGCAAGGTAATCTGTTTCGCGTAGAGTTCAGCGACTCGCTCCAAAGTGTCAATCTCCTCGACTGGCTTATCGGGACGCAAGCGTAAAATGCGTGGAAATCGCAAAGCGTAGCCACTCTCGTGACGGCTTGATTTTTGTATGTTGTTGAAGGCCACTTCGATTACGACGGTAGGCTCGACCAGGCGCTTGAAGCCCTGGTCCTCTATGGTGTGATGCAAGAAGTATTCCGTTCCGCTTTTTATCTCTGTGTCGGTCAATCCCGAGTAGGCTTTGCCGATGGTCAAAAGTTGATTGCCATTGCGAATGGAAAAAGTGTAATCGGAAAGCAGGCCGTGACGCTTTCCGTGTCCATACTCGACCGCGGTAACCGCCACATCGAGAGTGGCGAATGGCTCCTTGAGCTTAAGCCAAGATTGCCCACGGCGTCCTGGAGTGTAGAGCGAGGTTCCTAGCTTCACTACGATTCCTTCGTGACCCGCGGCCAGGGAGTCAACGAAGGCCTGTCGAATTTCACTGGCCGACTGGCAAATTCTTGCGGGCGCGGAATAGATTGCGGAAGCTAGATTTGTTGCCAGCAACTGTTCCAGCCGGGCTCGCCTTTCTGTTAGCGGAGTATCCAAGAGCAATTCTCCATCCCGATACAGGAGATCGAAGGCGGCGAAGCGCACCGGTACTTCGTCCGACATCCAGAGATCTAGTTGTTTTTGTTTTCGGCCGAGGCGTTTTTGCAGCTCGGTGAAGGGCAGAGGCCTGCCTGCGTGCCAGGCGAGAATTTCTCCATCCAGAATCAACTCGCCCGGTAGGCCTGCAAATGAGGCGTGAAGCTCGGGAAATTCAACGATTTCGTCGAGCGTGCGGGAGAAAAACTTCACGCCCGTGGTGGTTTTGTGAATCTGGGCGCGAATTCCGTCGTACTTTTCTTCCGCGAGCAAAATGCCGTGTTTGGGAAACTCGATTTCGTCCGCGGTTTCTACCGGACTAGCCAGCATGAAGCCGATGGGATGAAACATCCGCATCTGAATAGTTGTTAGCTGGTCTGCTGCGGCGGCGCGCAGAGTTTCCGATATGTCTCCGGTAAGCATGTTGGCGCGGCGAACCGCATCGAGAGGCCGGCTGAAAGCTTTGGCGATCGCCTCTTCCACCAAACTCTCTTTTAAGCCGATACGTAAATCGCCGGTGATTATTTTTATGACGTATTTAATCTCGGCGGCGTTCATGGGTTCGAAGAGACTCTTCAGGAGTGCCGCCTTCTGAGCCGGAGTGCGCGCCTGCACCAGCTGATTGAACATTTCTTCGACGTCTTGCAGGGAAACATCGACATTGCTTGGGCGCTTCTTGAGAAGGTGTTCAGCCATATCGCCCAGATCGCCGTGCTCGCGATAGGTCCTTCCTAGGTCAGCTTCGTTGGCGCCGGCCAGTTCGGCGACGACTCTGGCGAGTTGCGCGCCGCCAACTCCTAAGACGCGTTCTTCGCGCGAAGGAAACGCACGGCCGGTTAGGAAGACCGCGGCCAGGGTAGCGTCTTCGATGGGAAGCGATTGCAGCAGCTCGCTGACGAGCGCTATTTTTGCCAGTTTCTTGGTGGTTGCGCCGACGGATTCACAGGTCTCCACAAATCGACGCATATGCCGTGTCTCCTTGCAACAGAAGAATCGTCAAGCCTTCCGGCAGACTTATTCTGATGCAATTTCGGCGCAAATTGTGCGGATCGCGAATGTCAATGTTTCAACGGAGCAAATGACGCATTTTTATCAAAGATTCTGAGAGACTTATCTATCCACAATTGTATGTAGAGAACGCAGCTTCCAGGCTGCTCCTGTGGGCGATTTCGCTGCTCTGGCGCATCCTTTAGGTATTTCTCTGCGTTGAGTTTGCGCTAGCTCAAGCTGGCGCCGGCGGCACCTTGCGCCCGGCGTCTCGTGGGGTACAATCAGCACCTTCATTCGGGAGGAATTTCTATGCGTATGCCCGCCAGCAGGCCTCACTGGGCCTTGGTCACACTTTTTGTGGTATTACCACTTTTAGCACTGACGCTCGTGGCGCAGCAGAGCAGCAGTTCGCTTACAATCCCCGGCCAGTCGGGGTCGGCGAGAGTCGTTCAGGTCAATGGACGAAATTACGTCGA
>DASXBH010000264.1:0-3554 GCA_036491775.1 Candidatus Acidiferrum sp. | reverse complement strand
TCCTGAATCCAATCCTGAAAATCCGCCGCGGTGAGTTTGTTGGGCTTGTTCAGCAGCGCATCATCCGGCTTGAGAAATGTCACCGTGGCGTTTTCGTCGGTAATGCGCGGCGTGGGCGTGCCGATTTTCGCCGGATACGGCGCAGGCTGCAGCCTGTCCCAGACGTTATCGCGATTGTATTGCACCACCAGCGTGCCGCCATTTTGAACGTAGTCCAGCAGCCGCTTGTTGGCTCCGGGCAATTCCGGGCGAAGTTCGTAGGCACGCACGCCCACTACAATCGCGTCGTACTTGGAAAAATTGCCAAAAGCCAGTTCCTTGGCGTCGATCAGTTCCACATCAATGCCCAGTCGCCGTAGCGCGTCGGGAATGGGCTCGCCCTCGGCAGAGATATATCCGACGTGAAGATTCGCAGGCACATTGATGTCGAACGCGTGGACAACGGATTGCGCCGGCTCGGACCACAACTGCGTCGGCATCGACGGAAGCGGCTCCAGCGACGTCGCGAATTTCTCGTTGCCGCGCTTGGCGTAAGCCCCAATGGTGAAATTTCCTGCCGCAAGCTTCGCCGGCGGCGTCACCGTGAACTTCGCATATTGATCTCCGATTCCCTCGAAGCTCAGCTCCACCGGCGCAGTGGCTGTCAACCCATCCGGAACGTCGAGACCCACCGAAATTTTCGCCGCCTTCGTGGAATAGGAATGAACCCGCAGATAAACGTCAAAAGCCTGGTGCGGCGCGTTGAGCACCTCAATAAATTGCGCAGGATCGGTGGAAAGCGAGTAGGCCGGAACGATGCGCACGGGAACCCGCGTGACCGTCGTCGACGTCGATGCCGTGTTGGTCACCGGTACAACGCGATATAGCGTGTAGTCCCCAAGCGCGATTTGCTGATTGATCGAGAGCACCGGCGGTGGCTCGGCGCGAAGCTGATCGATCACCGGCATGGTCCGCTGCTCTTTACCGAGCGCCACGGTCCATTTCACCTCGCCGGACTTCTCAGCATTCTTCTTCGCAGTATCAATGGCGTACAAACTGTTGAGGTCAGACTTTTCGAACTGACAATTGATCTTTTGGCGGCAGCGGCTATGCAGCGCAACAGAGAATTCGTCGCCGACCGCCAAATCGGCGCGGTCCGCATCCGCAATCAGTTCGATACCCGCAGCCAGCGTGAGCGCCCGATCCACTTTTTGCTTCTCGCGATGGAGTAAATCGAGCTGCGCCGCAAGCGCGGCTGGAATCGGCGAGGGAATCGAAAGCAGCGAAGCTTTGTCCACGCCTTTATCCGCCGAGATCAGTGACGCGACTGCTGCGGGCCAATCGAGATTCAGGGCCGCGCGCTTTGCTGCATCCAAATCTTTATCCACCGCTTTCAGCTGCTCCTCGCACCCGCAGGGACCCTTTTTCGCCGCGATACTGGCCAGGCTCTCCGCCAGAGAAGCGGGATTCACCTCTTTGCCATCTTCGCGAATTAAGCCCACGGAACGCCGCAAAAATGCGGAATTCAGAAATCCCGCGATGCCTTGCGTGCGGTGATTGCTAAACGCATCGATGCCAATTTCCCGCCACGTTTTGCCCCACAGCGGCGACACTTCGTCCAGTCCCAGCACGTATCCTTTCGGCGCATCGGAACGATCCAGATCGAGCACCGGAATGCCCTCGTCTCCCCCGTTCCACGGCCGCAAGTTTTCCTGCAGCAATTCCGGATAGGCCTTTTCATCCCCGGCCAGTTGCACGGCCTTCGGCGTCCACAGCCCTTCGGTTTGATGGTGGCCGTGGCCGGTGTGCACGCCGCCAAAATGGTTGATGACGATGTTGGGGCGGAAGTCGCGAACCACCCGAACCATATCTTCCAGCACCTGATCGCCCCAGATCTTTTGCGTTTCTTCGGGAGTTTTCGAGAAGCCGAAATCCCGCGCGCGGGTGAAGTACAGTTTCACGCCATAGCCCCGCGTCGCGGCCAGCAGTTCCTGCGTGCGAATCAGGCCGAGCTGCGGCGCCTGTTCCGGGCCCAGGGCGTTTTGCCCGCCTTCTCCGCGGGTCAGCGAGAGCAGCGCAACTTCGGCGTGCAGGCCGCGTGCCAGATACGTCAGCACCGCCGCGGATTCATCATCCGGATGCGCGGTGATGTACAAAATGCGCGTGGTGACGCGCGCGCTGTCGATCGCTTCAATCGTTTCCGGCAGTCCCGGTCCAGTTCCGGGCGCAGGCGGAAATTGCGCTCGAGCAAACGGCGCAAGCGGCAGCATCAAAAAAAGAAAAAAACAGGTGGCAGAAAGGCGACGCATCGATTCTCCGGGCGACCTCGTGGAACCAGTTACGAGGCGGAGTTGACAGTATGCCGGAGGTCGGCAAAATTTGCAGAAAAACAGGCAGGAAAAATATTTAACGCAGCGATAAGAGAAGAGGGTTCACGGAGCCGCTTCTGGCTCGGCCGGTCCGAACGGCCAATGGTGCATCACCGCCGACCAGATCAGAAACGCCGTCACACCCAACGCGATTTCCAGCAGGCCCCACTTCCGCGCCGCGCCGGTCTGCCAGAAAAGCCACGCCCAACCGGCGATGGTCAGCACCGCGGGAATAGGATAGAACCACATGCGAAATGGAAATTTGTCTGCGGACCACCTCCGGTGCAGCAGCATTAAGCCAAAAGTCTGCCCAATGAATTGCACCAGCAGCCGCATCGCCAGAATCCCGGCAATCGCCGTCTCCAGTTTCAAAACAATGCTGAACACAAACGCCAGCGATCCCAGAATCAGCAGCGAGACATGCGGAAAATGTTTTGTGGGGTGCACCTTGGCGAAAATCGGAAAGAAGTTGCCGTCCAGCGCGGCCGAATACGGCACCCGCGAGTAGCCCAGCAGCAACGAAAATACCGATGCCAGCGCGATCCACAGAACCATCCACGTAACAAAATGCGCCGCGCCAGTTCCGTACAGCTTCTCCACAAACAGGCTGGCGATAAATGGCGAATTCTGCGCTTCCCGCCAAGGCACCACCCCCAGCAAACTGGTCTGCATCGCCAGATACAAAACGGTGATCCCCAGAATCGAAAGAAAAATGCCGCGCGGGATATTTCTCTGCGGCTCGCGAATTTCGCCGCCCAGATGACAAATGTTGTAGTAACCCCAATAGCTGTAGACGGTGTTAACCATCGCCGCGCCCAGCCCCGCAAACCACAGCGACGAAAAATGAAACGCGTTAGGAGGAAAGTCAAACGCCAGCTTGGCATCGAAGTGGCGAATCCCGCCCCAAATCAGCCACAGCATCGTGCCCACCACGCCTACCCACAGCAGCACAGAAATTTTCCCGATCGTCTGGATGCGCCTATATAAAAGGACCACCAGCAGCACCACCAGCCCGCCCGAAATCGCCTTCGCTTCAATCGTCGACAGCGGCCGCAAATATCCGGCGTAGCGCGCAAATCCAATCGACGCCGAAGCCACAGAAAGCGGCGCCTGCACAAATGTTTGCCACACGAACAGGAACGACATCAGCCGTCCCCAGCGCCCCGGCCCGTACGCCTCGCGCAGAAAAACGTAAGTGCCGCCCGC
>DASXBH010000263.1:0-3407 GCA_036491775.1 Candidatus Acidiferrum sp. | reverse complement strand
GGGCAGGTCAGTGAGTAGAGAGGCGAACCAGGCGCGTGCTTCACGCCAGGTGTCGGTCCAGGCGACGCGCTGCGCGCCGTTTTCGTCGCTAGTGAGCGCGCGGAGTTCTTTGAGTTCAGCAACGGTGCGTTTGGGATTGAGGCTCATAGGCTTTCACTCGTGATTATCGTACTGACTAAAGGTGCATCTCTTCAAAGCCAAAAAGTCCCTCAGCGGCTAAGCCGCTCGATTGCTGACTCACAACGGCATGGCTGAAGCTGTCCCTGACGAGCCCTGCCTTGACGAAGGCGAAGCACAAGAAGAAAAAGACAAAGTCACCAGCCGGAGAAGAGCTCACAATTTCGAATACACGATACTAGAAATGGGTGGGTTCGCGCTTCAGCATTTCGCCACGGCCGCGCTCGCCGACGAATTTGCCGTCGCGGACTTGTACTTTGCCGCGGACGGTGACGACCGAGGGGCGACCTTCGATGTCCATGCCTTCGAAACCGCTGTAATCATTATTGACGTGGTGATTTTTCGCGGAGACTTTGCCGCGATAGTTAGTGTCGTAGACGACCAGGTCGGCATCGCTGCCAACGGCGATGGTGCCTTTGCGCGGAAAGAGGCCGAAGAGCTTTGCGGCGCGAGTGCTGGCGGAATCGACGAAGCGGTCGAGATCGATGCGGCCGCGCTTCACTCCGTGGGTGTAGAGCAGATTGACGCGATCTTCGATGCCGGGAATACCGTTAGGAATGCTGACGAAAGAATCTTTGCCGAGGAGTTTCTGCTCCAAGTCGAAGGGGCAATGGTCAGTGCCTACGGTGTCGACGGAACCTGCGGCGAGCCCGTGCCACAGGGCATCCTGATTATGCTTGGCGCGCAGCGGTGGAGACATGACGTGCTTCATGCCCTCCACGCCGGGACGCTCGGCATAGGTCTTGTCGAGAAGGAAATGGGGCAAGACGGATTCGACAGAGATTTTTACGCCACGTTTTTTTGCGGCGAGCGCTGCGTGGAGCGCTGGTTCGCAGGAGAGGTGAACGACGTAGCCGGTGGCGCCGGTATTTTCGAGAAAGGTGGCGAAGCGGCCGGTGCCTTCGGCTTCGACGGATTCCGGGCGGCTGGGCTCATGCCACTCGGGGCCAATTTTGCCTTCGGACAACAACTTATGCTGGAGCCGGGCGACGAGTTCGGCGTTTTCGCAATGCGCGGTGGTGATCACGCCGAGGCGCTTGGCGAGCTCGAGGGTCTGGTACATTTCGCCATCATCCACGCCGAAGAAATTTTTGTAGGCGAGGAAAATTTTGAAGGAGGCAGTGCCGTCGGCGACGATCTGGCGCAACTGTGATTCGGTCTCGGCGACAAACTTGGTGACGGACATGTGGAAGGCGTAATCGCAGGCGCTCTTCCCTTCCGCCTTGGATTTCCAGAGTTGATAGCCGGCGAGGGCGTCGTCGTTGCGATTGGGACAGACCATTTCGATGTAGGTGGTGGTACCGCCGATGAGCGCGGCGATGCTGCCGGTTTCGTGAGTGTCTTTGGCGAAGGTGGCCATGAAGGGGAGGTAAATGTGGACGTGGGGATCGATGAATCCGGGGAAGACGGGCTGGCCTTTAGCGTCGATGATTTCGGCGTCAGGAGGGGCTTGAAGATCTTTGCCGATGCGGGTGATGGTTTCGCTTTCGACGTAGATGTCGCCGTGAGTGCGGGAGCCCACGTTGACGATTTCGGCGTTACGGATTAGCAAGGACATCGAGTGCTCCTGGTTCGTTGCCGGTACAGTTGGCCGGGAAGAGAAAGAGGGATTTCTCGCTTCGCTCGGAATGACGGGCAGACCTCAGTGGATGTGAATGCCCATTTTTTCGCGGTACTTTTTCATCTTTTCCCAATCTTCAGTGACTTCGCGCTGGGTCTGAGATAGCTGGCCCCAAGTTACGCTGGCGCGACCGGACGGCTCCTCAATCATCTGGATGCACTCTTCCACAGGACAGACGTTGAAGCACAAGCGGCATCCCACACAATCGTCTTCGCGGACGACAACCTTTGCGCGCGTACTGATGGCATCGTCCTTGCCGTTGGCGTGCACGTCGTAGGAAAGTGGCTGGACCACACTGCCATCTTTGGCGATCAGATCGATGCATTGATGCGCGGTATCGTTGCAGGCGACGTAGCAGAGGTTGCAGCGAATGCATTTCTGCTGGTCGATGCGAGCGACGGCGCGGAAGGAGAGATCGAACTGGTTGAAGTCAGAGACGTGATGGAGGCTGCGGCCGACGACATCTTGAATAGTGGCGAATCCCTTTTCGTCCATCCAGTTGGACAAGCCATCGCACAAATCTTCCACGATGCGGAATCCGTAGTGCATCACGGCGGTACAGACTTGCAAGCTGCTGGCGCCGAGCAGGAGAAACTCGGCAGCATCGCGCCAAGTGGAGATACCGCCCATGCCCGAAATTGGCAGTTTCGAGGCGCCAACGATGCCGTCGCGGCCGAGCGCGGCAAGCATATTCAACGCGATGGGCTTCACGGCAGGGCCAGCATAACCACCGTGGCCACCTTTGCCGCCGATGTTGGGAGTAATTTCCAGCGTCTCCAGATCGACGCCAATGATGGAGTTGATCGTGTTGATGAGCGACACGGCGTTGGCACCGGCGGCGACAGCGGCACGGGCGGGCATGACGATATCGGAAATATTCGGCGTGAGTTTCACGATGACGGGGATCTTGGCGACTTCCATGACCCAGCGGGTGATCTGTTCGCAATATTCGGGAACCTGGCCGACGGCGCTGCCCATGCCACGTTCGCTCATGCCGTGCGGGCAGCCATAGTTGAGCTCGATGCCATCGGCGCCGGTGTCTTGAATGCGATGAATGATGTCGTGCCAGATTTCCGGTTTGGATTCCACCATGGCGGAAACGATGACAGCGCGATCGGGCCAGGCGCGCTTCACTTCGGCAATTTCGCGCAGGTTTACTTCCAGCGGGCGATCGGAAATCAATTCCACGTTGTTGATGGCCAGCATTTTCTGGTTGCCGTAGTGCCAGGCGCCGTAGCGATTGGACACGTTCAGCACCGGTGCGCCAATGGTTTTCCAAACAGCGCCGCCCCATCCGGCTTCGAAGGCGCGATGGACCTGCATCCCGGAATTGCTGGGAGGCGCGGAGGCCAACCAGAAGGGATTCGGCGAGCGAATGCCCGCAAAATTGATACGGAGGTCAGCCACGTGCCACCAACCTTTCATGAATCGCATGAGCAGCTAGCTTGCCATCTTGCACGGCCATAACGGTGGAAGCAGCGCCGCGTGCGCGAATACAATCGCCACCGGCGTAGATACCGGGCAAGCTGGTTTCGTATTCTGCGCTTACTTGAATGAATCCTTTTTCGGTTTTCAGTTGTAGCTGCGCGGCGAGCGAAGGCTTGTGTTG
>DASXBH010000262.1:0-4727 GCA_036491775.1 Candidatus Acidiferrum sp. | reverse complement strand
TTGCCCTGCGTGCCGTTGGGAAATACATAAACAAAATTCAGCGTAAATTCCTCGGCGTGGTGATGAACCATCACCAGGTTGCTGTACAACCCTTGCAACTCTTTTTCATCGGCTTTGATTTGCACTTGTCCTGGTTGCGGTGCTGCTTGCTTTTCATCCATCGCGATTCTCCCGAGATTCTATTCCACGGTACCACAGCAAAGCCTTCTCATGGCTGGGGAGCGGCCGCTTCAACGAAGACCAACGTATGGCTTGCGGCTACTCGGCGATAAGGAACTGCGAGCATTTCACGAACATCTAATTTTCCGCATGGACGAATCGCTTTCTTGCTGTGCGCTTCAGGCAAGCTCCAGCGAACTACCTATTGACAGCGGCGTTAGTTAAGTCTAGTTTAGATAAAGAGTTTACTATAGTTAATACGAAAGCGAATGGCGGACCCGGTACAATCGGATTTCACAGTAAATGGCGCACTGGCTGCCGAAGCCTCTCCGGCCCCGGCTTGGCGCCGTCCTCTAACACTTCCATCCCTTCCCGAGTCGCATCGCAGCATTCCGATTCTGCCGAACTCCTCGTGGTTCCGCAAAGTTCTGGCCTTTGCCGGTCCTGGTTATCTGATTGCCGTTGGCTACATGGATCCCGGAAATTGGGCTACAGACATTGGTGGCGGCTCGAAATTCGGCTACACGCTGCTCAGCGTAATTCTGATCAGCAATTTGCTGGCAATGTTTCTTCAGGCACTTTCCGCCAAGTTGGGCATCGCCACCGGTCGCGATCTGGCGCAAGCGTGCCGCGATCATTATTCGCATCGCACTTCGATCTTTCTCTGGGTGGTTTGTGAACTGGCGATTGCCGCGTGCGATCTAGCGGAAGTATTGGGTTCCGCGGTCGCTCTTAAGCTGCTCTTCGGAATTCCACTGCTGCTCGGCGTAATCCTTACCGCGTTGGACGTTTTGGTCGTGCTGGCGTTGCAAGGGCGCGGCTTTCGCTGGGTAGAAGCGTTTGTGGTGACGTTGATCGCCACCATCGCTGTTTGTTTCGCCTACGAAATCTTTTTTGCTCGCCCGCTGTGGCTCGAAGCGGCCCAGGGCTTCATCCCGCGCGCTGAAATTCTGCGAAATCGCGAGATGCTGTACATTGCCATCGGCATTCTTGGCGCCACGGTGATGCCGCACAATTTATATTTGCATTCCAGCATTGTGCAGACTCGCGCGTTTGGGCAAAGCAGCAAAGGCCGCCGCGAAGCGATTCGCTACGCCATCATCGATTCCACAGTGGCGCTATTCTTTGCACTGTTCATTAACGCCGCGATTCTGGTGCTTGGCGCGGCGGCGTTTCACACGCGCGGACTGCATGAAGTCGCGGAGATCGGCGACGCTTACAAATTGCTGAGTCCGATACTCGGCGCCAGCTTGGCCAGCACCTTATTCGCCTGCGCTTTGCTTGCCTCGGGCCAGAATTCCACTCTCACCGGCACTCTGGCTGGGCAAATCGTCATGGAAGGTTTCCTCGACATTCGCCTCAAGCCTTGGCTTCGTCGCCTGATTACCCGCTCGATCGCCATTATTCCCGCAATCCTGGTTATCGGCATCGCGGGCGAAGGCAAACTCACTTCGCTACTTATCTTCAGCCAAGTGGTGCTAAGTTTTCAGCTTCCATTCGCAGTGATTCCGCTGGTCAAGTTCACCAGCCAGCGCTCCAAGATGGGCGAGTTCGTCAATTCGCCGTCCATCACGGTAACCGCGTGGCTCGTTGCCGCCGGCATCCTCTTCTTCAACGGTGAGCTGCTTTGGCTCATCTTCAAAGGCGCGTAAATCTCTCGTCACACCGCCGTAGTTTCGATTGATCTTCTACTCAGGCAGGTCTTTTAGCTTTTTCTGCAAATCGTCGATCCAGCCAGTGCGAAACTCCGGCTCGATGGTTTTTGCCAGCTGCAATGCACGTTCGTAACTTGCCCGGGCCTCACTGGTACGATTCAACTTCACCAGCACATCTCCAAGAATGGAATTGGCCCTCACGTCTTGTGGCGCCAGTGCTACCGCTTGCTCCGCCTCGCTCAGCGCAGCGGGGAAATTGTTTGCTGCGAGCAAATCACCCGCCTTTTGCGAATGGGTCAGCGATGCTGCCAGCGGAATTTCGAAATGCCCATCGAAAACGAACACGCCGTATTGAATGACCGCGGTAGGCTTCAACGTTTTGAACTGTTCATAAGGATTCAACGTGCCCGGACCGAATTCGAAACCAGACATATTGCTGCCGCTAATCAGCACCGGACCATCAATCGCCGCCGGCACATCCATGGGCTCGTTGGTCCACAGAGAGTCGGCCGTTGGCAACGGCTTGCACGGAATGCCGTAATAATGCGCGTCCGCAACTCCCTCTGCAAAATAAACGAACCAACAATCTTTTACGCCGCGCTGGTCAAGATATCGTTTCGTGCCTTTGAGCTGCTGGCCCCAATCCGTGTTCGAATCGCTCAGCAATTTGTAAGATTGCGAAGGCCCTCCCCACAATTCGTTGGCATAGGCCAGATAGGCCGGATAACTGTGTAACGTGGAGGCCGCCTGAAACAGCAGCAGTGCGCCAATTACGTAAGCCCAGCGGCGATTGTGCTCGATCAGCTTCCAACTCGCACCGGCAATCAGCACCGTCAAGAAAACATACACTGGCAGAATGTGGCGAACTCCAATGTTCATGCCCGCGCCCATCGCTACCATCAAATGGAATGCCGGAGGAATTGTGAGAAACAGAATTTCCCGCCGGCCGGTAAGTCGCCTCGTGGCGATCGCCCAGATTGTCAGGGCCAGCAACAGAAGAAACGTCAGAGTCGATTTGATCGCGATGGCCGTGGGAAAGTAGAACCACACCCCATGGGGGTAGGTCGTGCCAAGAAGGTAGCTGGAATAAAAGTCCGACATGATGCGCACGTCGGCCAAGCCGTAGAGATATGACTCTGGCAAAAGATGCCAGCGGCCCACGGTGGAAAGCAGATGAATATCTCGAGGTCGCGAGAGGCCATTCAGAAAACGCGCGAATGGCGGATTGATTTGCAGATGATCGGCACGCGCCTCGTAACGGAACCCATAAAACGTCCACAGAATGCCCACGGAAATGACCGCGATAATCACCAGCGCGCCCGCAAGTCTCCAAATGCGGCTGCGTACGACCGCCGTCTCGCCTGCTGCTCGATCGCGCCTTACAAACTCAGTCAGCGCCAGCAATAGCAGCATGGGGAACACCAGGATTCCCGTGTGCTTCGACGCGAGCGCCAAGCCCGCCGAGATTCCGACCACCACCACTCGCCATACGGTCGGCGCCTTCACATAACGATAGAACGCGTACACTGATGCGAACATCAAGCAGGAGAGCCCCATGTCCGTTCCGACTAGCGCGCCATGGGCTATAAAGTTGGGATCAAAGGCCAGCAGCGCCAGTGCAATGAATCCCGCGCCGAGCCCAAACATTTCGCGCGCAGCCAGGAAAACCAGCATCGCCAAAAGCAAAGTGAATAGGGATACGGCCAGGCGGGCTCGCAACAACATCTGATTCGCATCATTCTGGAAAAGAAAATCCTTGCCGCCAAGAAACGCTTCCAATTTAAAGAAGCGATTCTGCAGCGCAGGCATTTTCAAGGGAAGATTCAGCAGCGGCAACGCCGCAACCAGTTTTACCAGCGGAGGATGCTCAGGATTGAGCCCAAAATCCGCGTGCTTCCAGGACATGTAGCCGGCATAGATATGATCATCCTCGTCCCAGGTAATGGAATTCTCGCGCGCCGAAAACGCCAACTGCAGAAAGAGCAGAGCCAGCAAGCCAGCCACCCCACCAACAATCCAAACGCGCTGCCGCCGAGTATGAGGGGTCATCTGTGCCTTTGCTGTAGCGATGCCGCTTTCAAGCTGTGCTGTGTTGCGTCACACTCTACCGCCGCTTCTTTGCCAACGTCAACGACAGCAGTCACATTTTGTGTATTTCGCTACAGCACTTGGTTATGCGATTGGATTTATAATCACCGCCATGAACTTACCGGAATCACGTCCTGGTCGTGACCCTCACTCTTCCGGATCGTCGCCATCGCGCAGTCGGCCGTACCTGCGTCTTCAGCAGGTCACCGTCTATGTGCGTGATTACGAGCAGAGCCTCAATTTCTACGTAACCCAGCTCGGCTTTAACGTAGCCTTCGATGCGCGGTTTCAGCAAGGTGATCGTTGGGTGGCTGTCGCTCCTCCCGACGGCTCCGCGCTGTTGATCCTTAGTGTCCCGAAACCTGGCTCATGGGAAGCGCAGTTCATTGGCCGGCCCACCCACGTCGCGTTCATCACCGAGGATGTCACCGCGCAATTCCAGGAATGGATTCGGCGCGGCGTTCACTTTCTGAATACGCCACGTCTGCGGCGCATTAAGTATGATCGCCATTCGGCGAGTGCCGTTTCCCGTGAGGATGCTAGCGAGCAGGAGTCGCACGATCCTGTTTGGGGCGGTATTTTCGCCCGATTCAAGGATGTGGACGGTAACACATTCTCTCTCGTCGGTTTCGACGAATTGAGTCGCGAGATTGAGGCGCAACGCCGCGAAGCCGCAGAGAAACGTGATGCGGAACAGCGCGCCGCCCATGAATTGGAAATCGCGCAACAGGTGCAAGCCCGCCTGTTTCCGCAATCACCCCCGCCTTGCACCACGCTCGAATACGCCGGTGTCTGCGTTCAGGCCCGTCAAGTGGGTGGTGACTA
>DASXBH010000261.1:0-2542 GCA_036491775.1 Candidatus Acidiferrum sp. | reverse complement strand
CGTCGTTGCCGTTTCGGCAAAAGAACAAATTAAAGGCACTGAAGCCGCCGCGCTCATCGCCGGTCAGCTCCGCTTGCAACTCGGCGAAGCTCTGAATCAGATCGACAAATCGCAATGGAAATTTCTCTGGCTCACCGGCTTCCCGCTTTTTGAGTGGAGCGAATCCGACAAAGCCTGGGTCAGCGCTCAACACCCCTTTACCGGCATTGTCGACGAAGATCTCGACAAGCTCGAAACCGCGCCTTGGGAAGTTCGCTCCAAGGGCTACGATCTTGTCTTGAATGGTGTGGAACTGGGTTCCGGCAGCATTCGAATTCATCGCCAGGATGTTCAGGAGCGCTTGTTCCGCGCTCTCGGGCTCAGCGAAGAAAAACTTCGCCAGCGCTTTGGCTTCTTCTTGGACGCCCTCACCTACGGCACGCCGCCGCACGGTGGAATCGCCCTCGGTCTGGACCGCGTCGTCATGCTGCTCTCTGGCGAAAAATCGATTCGCGAAGTCATCGCCTTCGCCAAAACGACGGCCGCTGTCGATCTCATGGCAGAATCACCGTCCGAAGTAGACAAGGACCAACTCAACCAACTTGGCATCCAGATTAAATAGGTAAAATCAAATCTGACCTATGAGTCGCATCCGCATATTGCCGGAGGCTGTCGCCAATAAAATCGCCGCAGGCGAAGTCGTGGAACGCCCTGCCTCGGTGGTAAAAGAGCTTCTCGAAAACGCTCTCGACGCCGGTTCCACGTCCATTCGCATTGAAACGGAAATGGGCGGCAAACGCATGATTCGTGTTATCGACGACGGTCACGGCATGGCGCACGATGACGCGCTCCTCGCCTTCGAACGCCACGCCACCAGCAAACTTCGCACTGCCGACGATCTGCTCTCCATCTCCACACTTGGTTTTCGCGGTGAAGCGCTCCCCTCCATCGCCGCTGTCTCGCGCCTGCTTCTCGAAACCCGTGACCCTAGCGAACCTGAAGGCACACGCGTGGAATTCGCCGGCGGCAAACTCATTGGTGTTAAACCAGCCGGCCTCGCTCCGGGCACGACCATAAGCGTTGCCGATCTTTTCTACTGCGTCCCAGCCCGGCGTAAGTTTCTGAAGTCAGACACCACCGAACTCGGCCACATCGCGTCACTTGTCACCCATTATGCGCTGGCAAATCCTTCCAAGCAGTTCGCGCTTACCACCCCGACGCAGGAAATCGTGAATTGTCCGCCCGCGCAAAATCTATCCGACCGCGTTTACCAACTTTTCGGCCGCCAAGCTCTCGAAGAACTCGTCGAAATTCCCGCGGTTTCCGGCCCGTTTCGCGGTGCCATCACGGAGCCGGAGATGGATCCCAGCGAAGCCAGCGCCAATCTGACCGTTACCGGTTTCACCTCCCGCCCCGAAGTGCAGCGTCCCAATCGCAACGGCATCTACGTTTTCGTAAATCGTCGCTTGGTGCGCGATCGCTTGATCTTGCACGCCATTCATGAGGCCTATCGCAACATCTTGCCACCTACAGTCTTCCCCGCCACGCTGCTCTTCCTGGAAATGCCCTACGACGAAGTCGACGTCAACGTGCATCCCGCCAAAATCGAAGTGCGTTTCCGTCGCTCCCAATTCGTGCACGATTTCACGCGCGACGCGATCCGCCAGGCGTTGATGGGTACACGACCCGTCCCCAGCTTCGCCATGGCCGCAGGCAGCACAGCCCCGAATCCGCCCGCACCTCCCGGTACGTTCTCGGGCGGCTTCACTGAGCCTTACGCAAATTCCGGGGTTCCGCGCGCTATCATTCCGCCACTCGAAGAAATCGGCGTTGGCTCCGGCGTTGGTTCTGATTACGCGTCGGGCGGCGCCTACGACCTCAGCTCCGCGCCACAACAGCCGATTCCGCAGCGGTTCCCTTTTGGCCCCGGTGACTCCTTTACTCCGGGTGCCATGCCCGGCTCGCCAAATTCGACAGCACCATGGGCGGAAAATTTTGCGCGCGCTAACGCAGATTCGCCGGCCACTCTTCCCCGCCCCGATCAGATCGCCGATCTCAAACCGTTGGGCCAAGTCAGTTCAAGCTTCATCGTGGCAGTAAATGGCGAAGGCCTGTGGATTGTCGACCAGCACGTGGCGCACGAACGCGTTCTTTTCGAACAACACCTTGAAGCGCGTCGCGCCGGCAAAGTGGAAGCACAACGCCTGCTCATGCCCATGATCCTCGAACTCGCCCCACGCCAACTTGTCATCTACGAGAAAATTGCGGAAGAACTGGCCGCCAATGGTTTCGAAGTTGAGCTCATGGGACCAAAGAGTGTCGCCGTGCAAGCCGTCCCCGCTGGTGTGGCTGCCAACGATGCTGAACATCTTCTAACTGAAATTCTCGACGGCCTCGAACGCGAAAATGCCGCCATCTCCATCGACACGCTGCAGTCCAAAATTGCCGCTTCCACCGCGTGTCACGCAGCTATCAAGGTCAACATGCCTCTCGATCAAACCAAAATGGAATGGCTGCTCGCGGCACTGGCCAAGACCGATTGCCCGATGAGCTGTCCCCACGG
>DASXBH010000260.1:0-4200 GCA_036491775.1 Candidatus Acidiferrum sp. | reverse complement strand
TCGACCTGAAGATCATCTCGGAATGCGTCACGGATAAAGTCGATCGTGTTGCGGTGCCGTGATTCGAAATAAACGGCGTTCACAGCATCACGGGTGGCCCCGTAAACGATGCGGCTGATGCCGGCCCAAAGACAGGCGATCGTGCACATCCCGCAAGGCTGCAAGGTGCAGTAAAGCGTGAAGCCGCGAAGCGCGGCAGTCTTCAGCCGGCCGCATGCTCTACGGATCGCGACTATTTCAGCGTGCGCCGTCGGATCGCTCTGCAATTCCCCTTCGTTGAAGGCAACGCAGACCGCTCGGCCATTGTGGGTCAGCACGGCACCAACTTCTCCGGCGCCGGGCAGCCGTTCTCCTAGACGAGCCTGTGCGATCGCCAGTCTCATGAATTTTTCGTCTAGTTCCGTTGCCATGAGTTTGCTACCGACCGATAAGTGTGTGCGCCTCAGTTCGACGTTCTACCGTCACAAGTGATCCTAGTTAGCCCACGGGTCGATCACGATTTTGGTTACGGATTGTTCCTTGTCTCGCCATACCTTGTACATTTCGGGCGCTTGGTCGAGGGTAATCCGGTGCGAAATGATGTAGCTGGGATCAATTTGTCCTTTTTCAACTCGCTCAAGCAACGGCTTCATATAGTTGTGCATATTCGTCTGCCCCATTTTCATGGTGATGCCTTTACCAAACGCCGCACCAAAGGGCACCTTGTCCAACAATCCGCCGTACACGCCTGGTATAGAGACAGTGCCACCCTTGCGAACCCCCTGAATGGCCTGCCGCAGCACACTGGGGCGATCGGTCTCCAGCATGACCGCGGTCTTGATGCGATCATAAATTCCTTGAAGTTGATTGGAATGAGCTTCAAGGCCCACCGCGTCGATGCACGAATCCGGCCCAATGCCTCCGGTGAGATCCTTTAGCGCGGTCAAGACACTTACGTCTTCTTCGGAATAATCCACGGTGATTGCTCCAATCGAGCGAGCCATCTCGAGACGTTCGGACAATCGATCGATGGCAATGACTCTGGCGGCGCCGAGCATAAAGGCACTGGCGATGGCGAACTGGCCTACCGGGCCACAGCCCCACACGGCGACAGTATCGTTCTCCTGGATCTGCGCGTTTTCGGCTGCCATATATCCGGTGGGAAAAATGTCGGAGAGGAAAAGAATCTTTTCGTCGGGAAGATCGGTTTCGAGTTTCAACGGACCAACATTCGCGAAAGGCACGCGAACGTATTGCGCCTGACCTCCCGCGTAGCCGCCCATCATGTGCGAATATCCGAAAAGTCCTGAACCAGAGTAACCATAAGCGGCTTCCATCAAATGAGCGTTCGGGTTGGTGTTGTCACAGGCAGACCAGATTTTCTTCTGGCAGAATTCGCACTTACCACAAGCGATGGTGAACGGCACGACGACACGATCACCGCGCTGAAGATTCGAAACATCTTTGCCAACTTCCTCGACAATTCCCATGAACTCGTGACCCAAGATGTCGCCTTCCTCCATAGTGGGAATAAATCCGTCGAACAAATGAAGATCGGATCCGCAAATGGCCGTACGGGTGATCTTGATTACCGCGTCGTGCGGATTAAGGATCGCGGGATCCGGCACAGTGTGCACTTCGACTTTGCTGGTACCCATCCAACAGAGCGCTCTCATCGCTTCCCTCCCGTAATCGCCGTACGAGTGAGTCCCGGCGGTGTGGCTATTTTCTCGCCGTACATCGATTCCTTCATGCCCGCCGTCACGCCACGCGGACCGTGCGGCTGACCCTGTGTCCGTGGGATTTCGCCCGTTTCGGCCAAGGCTTTAAAGTGCCGGAGATTTTCAATCACTGCTTGCTTGGGTTTGCGGCCCACCAACGTTTCCCACAGATTGGCGAGCTTACCCATACGGAATTCCTGCAACACCGTTACGATGGTGCCGCGCCCGCCTGGAGCATCCTCGAAGATCACTTCCCCTGCGTTATCGGATTCCCCTCCCACGGAACGCCACGCGATTCGCCGGCCGGGCTCATCAGCGAGGATTTCCGAATCCCATTCGATGGTCTTGTCTCCTGAGCCCATGACCCAATGTGATCGGCCGTGTGCGGTCACGATTACCTCCGCGATCTGCTCTTGCCAAAGCGGAGCGCGTTCGATATCGCGCCACATTTCGTAGAGGGCGAGGCGATCCGCTTTGATCAAAACACTGGTTCGAGCCCAGATTTTGCCGTCCTTATCTTCGGGTGGTGGTAGGTAACGACCTTCTACCGTCACTCCCCCTTCCGCCAGTGTTGGAAGGGGCTGTGCATTGGGTTTTTCGCGCAATGGTTCGCTCATATTTCCTCCAAAATAATCGATAGGCGCTGAATTCCTTACTTGGGCCTGGCCATCTTTTCGTGCATGGCGGCCTTTACATTCCCGGGAATCACGTTGGCGAGCATTCCCTCGGTCTTCGTCTTCATCGAGGCCGCATATACATGATCTTCTCCGGCGAGCAGAGCTTCGATGCCTTGTTTGGCGACATCGTCCGGTTGGCTCTCGGATTTGCCCTCGGAGCCCACTTGCGTATTGTCCATTCCGGCACGATGGAAAAAGTCCGTGTCAGTGGGACCAGGCTGGAGAGCCGTTACTGACACTCCGGAATCTCGCAGCTCGTACCGAATGCTATGTGCCAACGAAAGCACGAACGCCTTGGTGGCAGCGTAGACCGCCTCGCGTGGCGCGACCATTTCGCCAGCGATCGAAGAGGTGAACAGAATTCTTCCCTGTCCGCGTGCAACCATCTGTTGAACGACATACTTAGCCAGATGCACCGTCCCGGTGCAATTCAACTCCACCATCTTGAGTTCTTCATCCAAGTCGGTTTCCGCAAACAATCCACCGACGCCCACGCCCGCGTTGATGCAGGCGATGTCGACTTTGCGGCCTAAAGAAATAACCTCGTTCCAAAAATTCTCCACGCCTTCGCGGGATGCCAAATCCTGTTGAATCGCGGTTACACTCGCACCGATCGCTTGCAGTTCTTGCGCTGCGGTATTCAAGCGATCTCCCGCGGACGAGATGGCGAGATCGTAGCCACGTCCGGCAAGTTCTTTGGCAAGTGATAGTCCGATTCCGCTCGATGCTCCGGTCACGATTGCAAATTTGTCTGCCATGAATTTCTCCCCTGCGGTGACTCGGGCCGTTTGACCTAGTGGTTTCGTGTCCTGCCGCAGGCCCATGAGCAGACGCTAACAGATCCGTTAGTTGAGCAAATACGACAAGCGGGGTACCGAGAGATGCGCCAAAGCTGTAGAAAACTCTGAGGAGGCGGTGTGTGGTGCAGACGGAAATCCAAAATCGAAGCGGCGCCCTTACGATCGAACCGATCTACGAGTCGTGGGCACTACTTAGCGCAGTGGGAGCAATTTCCAGGCGCAGTCGATCGACAGCAGCCTCTTGCGCCTCGGCCCGCGACGCAAGGCCGGCAAAATCGATTCCGGATAAGCGATTGTCCGTTTTTGCCAAGGCGGCCAATGCACGCCACAAGGCCAGTTTCCCGTGAATGCCAAGCACCAGGAACTCCAACGCTTCAAATGTGCCGATGCCCGTGGCTCCATGGTCACTCAGTTTTAGCCGATTTATTTTTTCGCCCACCGACGCGCCGATTTCTTTGATAGTGCTTTCCCCAATACCCAATCGACCGGCAATCTCAATCAAAACTGCCCGGTCCTTTTCAATTTCCGTTACGAGATCACCCACAAATGTGCCCACTGCGTCGTGCCGGTGTTTGGCTTTCATCCAATAAAGAAGGTCGATTGCGTGAGAGCCACCGGCTAAATGGTCCTGAAGATAGATCTCGAGTGCTTTGCTCATGGGGACACCCTGTAAGCGAATTCTCCCGGACTCATCGGCGAGGCCCTACGGGTATGCGCTGATTCAGAGTTTTGATGATCTCGTCAGGAGGTTGGCCGCCTTTGCAGGATGGATGTCCATAACCACTGGAGCTAGTGGCGTTCTGAATGTCAAAGATAAGATTGTCGCTGGGTCCCGGAGCAACTCCCATAGGAACGGCGTCGAGCTTGAGGTTGTGACGCACCTTCCAGGCCACGACATGGTCGGCACAAGAGGTGTCGCCACTAACCCCGAGCGCTCCGACGAGTTCTCCCTTCTCGTTGTATAGCGCGAGGCCTCCTCCAAATACAATGACGCCGCCAGGCGCCTTCCCAACCATCGGGTCA
>DASXBH010000259.1:0-3742 GCA_036491775.1 Candidatus Acidiferrum sp. | reverse complement strand
ATCCGGGTGGCAGTCGCACCATTCGGGCGTGGGCCAGGGCCATGCCGCCGAGTTGGAGGAAATTGCGCCTATGCACAATCGTCGCTTTAGCTCCGGCTGGACATTTCTGGATGGTCTCACGCGGAAAGCGGCGGAACAAGCGAGGGCAATCTGGGTGAGACTGCAACCAAACCGCAGATTCTCATCGTCTAACAGTTCTCGCCCCCTTGACCGCCGCCGCGGAGGTCTCGCATGAGGTTTACAAGTGTTGCGCTCGCAGGTGTGACAGCTGCCGTTTGTTGTATAGGACTGTGGGCGCAGCGTACTGGAGACTTCGGGTTCGGCAATGATGATTCGGCCGCCAACGTGAAGGCAGAGTTCTACTGGTCGCGTCTGGCGTATTCCTCAAATATGGCCAGCATGAATACGTATGCGAGACGTGGATGGTATCGATCGTGGTCGCGTGACTATCCGAAAGCGGACCGGCAGTTTCTGATCGCCATGCACCGGCTAACTCGCATTGAGGGGCGGCCGACAGAACAAGTAGTCACACTGAATAACAACGATATCTTTAACTATCCGTGGATCTACGCGGTCCAGGTGCAGAACTGGGCGTTCAGTGATTCTGAAGCCAAGCGATTGCGCGAATACCTGTTGAAGGGCGGCTTCCTGATGGTTGACGATTTTCACGGCACCGAGGATTGGGAGAATTTCATGAACGGCATGCGCCAGATTCTTCCCGACCGGCCGGTCGAAGATTTGCAAAGCGGGGACGAAATCTTCCACACCCTCTATGACATCGACGACAAGATGCAGATACCCGGAGAGCAGTACGTGTGGTCCGGCCGCACTTATGAGAAGGATGGTTACCAGCCGAAGTGGCGCGCGATTCGCGACGACAAGGGGCGCATCATCGTCGCCATCTGCCATAACATGCACCTGGGCGACGCATGGGAGTGGGCCGACGACCCAAAGTATCCGGAGACGTTTGCGTCGATGGCGTTCCGGGTCGGACTGGACTACATCCTGTACGGCATGACGCATTAGGTTTGCGGCAGGCAGGCAACTGGCGGAACGCAATCGCAAAAAGACTGCGCAACTGGATCAGGACTAGAAGGGTGGATGTTCCAATTTTTATTCAAGTACCCGATACCGGTATTCACGAAGGGACGGTTCGTGCTGCTCGCTGGTTGGCCAGCGTGGGCTCTGGCGGTATTCATTGTTCTTGCCGCCGGGGGACTTGCTCTGCTGATCCGGTGGAGATTGCGTGGTGCAACACATGAACTATCAAGCTGGTGCGGGTGGCTGATTTGGGGATTGCAGTCGGCGCTGGTCGCATTGCTGCTCTTGCTGCTCTGGCAGCCAGCAATGCTGGTGAGCGAGTTGAACTCTCAGCAGAACATTGTCGCGGTGGTCGTGGACGATTCGCGCAGCATGCGCATCGCGGACAGTAACGGAAAGACACGCGAAGACGCGGCAATTGCGGCGCTTGAAAATGGCGTTCTCGCGGGTCTGCAAAAACGTTTCCAAACACGAGTGTATCGGCTGGGTAGCGAACTCACGCGCGTCGATGGGTTGCGGGAGATCGCCCCGGTTGAGCCGGCCACACACATCGGCGAAGGCTTAAAGCGGTTGGCCACGGAGACAGCGGACTTGCCGGTGGGAGCCATCCTCTTGCTCAGCGACGGCAGTCAAAATACAGCCGGGAACGGAGGTTCAGGTATCAGTCTGGATACCCTGCAGGCCTTGCGGAACCGGCGCCTGCCGGTACATGCGGTGGGCATGGGCAGAGAGGAACCCGGGCACGACATTGAGATTGAGGACGTCAGCGTGGCCGCAATCGCGACCGCCAAGGCGCGCATTGCTGCGACCGTCAGCCTGACGCAGCACGGCTATTCAGGGCAGAAGGCGAAGCTCGCCGTTCGCGACGGAGAAAAAACGCTCGCGGAACGCGAAGTCAGTTTGCCGGCAAATGGAAACGTCCAGACTGAATCTCTTTTCTTTCCCATCGGCGCCGCGGGCGCGAAAAGTTTGACGTTCAGCGTGGAGCCGCTGCCCGGTGAAGAAAACCTGGCGAACAATTCCGTGACGCGTCCAATCCTGGTAAGTGATGCGAAGCGACGGATTCTGTACGTCGAGGGCGAGCCGCGCTGGGAATACAAGTTCATTCGACGGGCGGAAGAAGATGATCCAACCGTCCAACTGGTTTCGATGCTCCGTACCAGTGAAAACAAAATCTACCGGCAAGGCATTCGCGACTCAAGCGAGCTGGCGGATGGGTTTCCGTCGCGGCCAGAAGATCTATTCGGTTATGCGGGCATCATTATTGGCTCGGTTGACGCGAATTACTTTACGCCGCTGCAACAAGAACTCTTGCGCGAGTATGTGGATCGCCGCGGCGGCGGCATTCTGTTTTTGGGTGGGCGCTATTCGTTGAGCGACGGAGGCTGGGCAGCATCGAGCTTGAACGAGTTGCTGCCGACCTTTTTGCCGGCGGGAAATCATAATTTCCATCGCAATGCGGCCACAGTCGAATTGACTCCGGAGGGCGTGGACTCGCCAATCACGCAGATTCTGGATGATCCGCAGAAAAATGCGTTGCGCTGGAAGAAGCTGACGTACCTGGCCGATTACGAGGACGCGGGCGCTCCCAAGCCAGGGGCCACGGTGCTTGCCGATATGAATGCGGGCCGGCGCAAATTGCCTCTGCTGATCACGGAGAGCTACGGCCACGGCCGCACCGCGATCATGGCGACTGGCGGCACCTGGCGGTGGCAGATGAGCGAGGCACTGGGCGATCCATCGCACGATCTTTTCTGGCAGCAGCTTTTGCGTTGGCTGGTGGCTGAGACGCCCGGGCCGGTCGCCGCTTCGATGCCGGAGCGACTGCTGATGGATGAGGGGCGGGCGCGGTTGACGGCGCAAGTGCGCGACCAGCAGTTTCAGCAGGCCGGCAACGCCCATGTCACCGCTCATATTCTGGGGCCGGAAGGCGTCAGTGCGCTGGTGGATCTCGCGCCCTCCGAAGAAACGCCGGGACTGTATCAAACCGAATGGACCGCCGAGAAGCCTGGCATCTACGTTGCAGAAGTCGTCGCGGAATCCGCGGGCAAGCAGCCACAAGAACTAGGTCGCGACGTGGTGACATTCCAACGCGAAGACGGAGTCGCCGAAAATTTTCACACCGGGCAAAACCGGCAATTACTGGAACAACTGGCAGCGGAGACCGGGGGCCGTTACTGGGAATCCTCTGACTTGAAGAATCTTCCGCGGGATATCTCCTATTCCGAGGCGGGCATCTCAGTTCGCAGCACGAAGGAACTCTGGGATATGCCGATCGTGTTCCTACTGTTGCTGGGGCTGCCGATTGGCGAATGGCTGCTGCGCCGGAAGTGGGGCGTGATATGAGGCGCACTTTGCTGCTGGCAATGGCATGCGCTTTAGCGACCCAGGCGCGCGCCGCTACGTATTACGTCATCGTGGCAGGATTGGGCGGCGAGCCGGACTACGAGCAGCGCTTTACGGCAGCCGCAAAAGATCTGGACCGGATCTTTAAAGCGGCCGGCCCAACGGCGCACGTCTATACGTTGGCGGGCCCGCAGGCAACGGCTACGCAGTTGGCGGAAACCATGAGCACCATAGCGCGAGATGCCAAGGCGGACGACGACTTTGCGCTGATCCTGATTGGCCACGGTTCGTTCGATGGGGCTGAATACAAGTTCAATCTGGTGGGGCCGGATGTAACCGCGGCACAGATCGCTGC
>DASXBH010000258.1:0-2023 GCA_036491775.1 Candidatus Acidiferrum sp. | reverse complement strand
TGGGCGACGAGGTTGACCTTGACGCCAATCAGGAGACGCTAGCGCCTGATCTGGCGCCAGCACCAGAGCCATCGCCGTTCCCGCCACCTCGTACCCCGTTGCGTGCCGCTGCTACGCCGCGCCGCCCGCGCACTGGCACTCCCTCGTCGAATCCAGTTCTGACTAGCAGCGATGCTATTGGGGGCGGTCGCTTCGCGCCAGGTCTGATCATCTGCGACCGTTATCGCATTGTGGCTATTCTTGGCCGCGGCGGCATGGGGGAAGTCTATCGCGCCGAAGATCTGAAGCTGGGCCAGGTTGTCGCCATTAAATTTCTGCCTGAAGCATTGTCGAAGGATGTTGCGGCGCTGGCGCGATTTCACTCCGAAGTGCGTACCGCCCGGCAAGTGTCGCATCCCAATGTGTGCCGGATGTTTGATATTGGCGACGCGGAAGGCATTCCGTTTCTGACCATGGAATATGTGGACGGCGAAGATCTCTCTTCGCTGGTTCGCAGGATTGGACGGTTGCCGCAAGACAAAGCTCTCGAAGTTTCGCGGCAGATTTGTGCGGGATTAGCCGCCGCGCATGAACGCGGTGTGGTGCATCGTGACCTGAAGCCGGCGAACGTCATGCTGGACGGTTCGGGAAAAATTCGTATCACAGATTTTGGTCTCGCTGGAATCGCCTCAACGATTCAAGGCGCAGAGATCCGCGCCGGCACGCCGGCGTACATGGCTCCCGAACAATTGGCGGGGAAAGAAGTCACGACTAAGAGCGACATCTACTCGCTGGGTTTGGTGATGTATGAGGTGCTGACTGGCAAGCGTGCTTTCGGCGCTGCGACTCTCCCGGAACTGATGAAGGAGCGCGACGAAGCGAAGATCACCAATCCTTCTGTTTTGGTACGCGACCTTGACCCGCTTCTCGAGCGCGTCATTCTGCGCTGCTTAGAAAATGATCCGCAGAAGCGTCCTTCGACGGCATTGCAAGTGGCAGCTGCGCTGCCGGGCGGCGACCCACTCGCCGCTGCGCTCGCTGCAGGGGAAACGCCCTCGCCAGACATGGTGGCCGCCGCGGGAGAAAAGGAAGGCCTCAACCCGCGTATCGGCTTGCTGTGCCTGGCGGGTGTATGTCTCCTGTTGGGATTGCTTCTCGGAGTTGCCAAGCGCTCAAAAATGATTTCTTACATTTCGTTTGGGCCGAGCCCGGAAGTGCTGGCAGCAAAAGCGACGGACATGATCCGCTCGTTCGGGTACACCGACGCGCCCGCGGATTCGGCGCGAGGTTTTGTGCTGGTGAACGATTATCTTCATTACATCTCAGAAAACGTAAAGACTCCTGCGCGCTGGAATATTCTGCGGCAAGACGAGCCCGCGAGTCTGCTTTTCTGGTACCGGCAAAGTCCGCGACCGCTCGTTTCGCTCTCTCCGGTTGATAATTTCATTTATGGACGCGTTGAACCTGACGAACCTCCGTTGAACCTGTCGGGTTCACGATTCATCGGCCTCTCGCCACAAGGCAGAATGCTGAAGTTTGAAGCTGTGCCCCCGCAGGTCGATGACCCAGCAACCGGTGCGCCACCCACTCCCGAGTGGAGCGCTATGTTTGCGGCCGCCGGCTTGGATATTGCGAAATTTAAGCCGGTGCCAGCACGGTGGTATCCATTGGCGTGGGGGGACACGCGAGCAGCTTGGGAAGGGAATTGGCCAACCCGGCAAGAAATTCCACTGCGCGTGGAGGCGGCGGGGTATCGCGGGCGGCCAATCTATTTCGCGTTGCTCTCGCCATGGGACAAACCGTCAAGAATGGAGGCAAAGCCGCAATCGCTGGAAAACACGATCTCGCAATGGTTCAGCTTTGGATTGTTGCTCACTGTGCTGGGAGTTGGCATGTGGATGGCGCTGCAAAACGTGAAAGCGGGCCGCGGCGACTTGAAAGGTGCCCGGCGTTTAACCGTGTTTGTGGTCGCGGTGGGAATGGTGAATTGGGTGCTCCTGGCACATCACGTCGCTTCCACAATGGAAAGCGTGCTGTTCATTCT
>DASXBH010000257.1:0-11978 GCA_036491775.1 Candidatus Acidiferrum sp. | reverse complement strand
GTGATTATCGGAATCGTTGTGGTGATTGGCGCCATCGTAGGCGGCTATTTGATGGAGAAGGGCAATATCCGCGTGCTGCTGCAACCCGCCGAGTTGCTGATTATCGGCGGTGCGGCCATGGGCACGGTGCTGATTGCCAATCCACTACACATTCTCAAGAAAATTGTCGGCGGTTTTGTCGGCGTGTTTGGCGGCTCAAAATATGGCAAGGCGCAGTATCAGGAAACGTTGAAGATGCTCTATCAACTCTTCTCGCGAGCTCGCAAAGAAGGCCTGATGGCGCTGGAATCCGATAGCGACAATCCCGAGCAGAGCCCGGTGTTCTCACAGTATCCAAAATTCCTGAAAGATCATCACGTTCTGAATTTTGTGTGCGACACGGTGCGTATGGCAGCGGCAGGCGGTATTGAACCGTTCGATGTCGACCAAATGATGGAACTGGATATGGAGGTCCACCACCACGACCAAAGCGTTCCAGTCGGCGCACTCTCCACCATGGCAGATTCGCTCCCCGGCCTCGGCATCGTTGCCGCCGTGTTGGGCGTGGTCATTACCATGGGCGCACTGGGCGGCCCTCCGGAAGAAATCGGACACAAAGTTGCCGCCGCGTTGGTCGGAACTTTTCTGGGCATTTTGTTGTGTTACGGATTTGTCGGCCCAATCGCGGCTAACATGGCTAAAAATACCGAAGACGAGCACGCCTTTTATCATGTTCTGCGCGTGGTCATCGTCAGCTTCATCAAAGGCTCGCCGCCAAGCATCGCGGTGGAATTTGGACGGCGTGCCATTCCCGGCCACGTGCGCCCCAGCTTCCAGGAAATGGAAAAGTATCTGAAGGGTGGCGGAAGCGACGCGGCTGCAGCGGCACCTGAGGCTGCAGCGCCGGCGGCCTGAGTCTGGCCATGCCCTCGCCTCCTCCGATCATCATCAAAAAAAAGGCAGCTCATGCCGGGCATCACGGCGGCGCCTGGAAAGTGGCTTACGCCGATTTCGTAACCGCAATGATGGCGCTGTTCATCGTTCTCTGGCTGATGAACAGCACGCCCCAGGTGAAGCAGGCGATTGGTGGCTATTTTCAAGACCCGACCGGCACCGCCAAACAAGCGGGCAGCTCCATGGAAGGCGCCGGAGAAAATTTTATCGTCACTAAAGATAATATGAGCGATCTGAAAGACCAGCTACAACGAGCCATTCGTGAGGTCCCGGAATTCGACAAACTCTCCAATCACATTGATATGACGGTCACCAACGAAGGCTTGCGCATTGAGCTTACTGAATCCGCCAGCGGCACATTTTTTCAAACGGGAAGCGCCGGAATAAGCCGCGAAGGCGGTGACCTGCTGCGCCTCCTAGCCGCGGAGTTGGGCAAACTGCCCAATAAAATTGCTATGGAAGGTCACACCGATTCGAAGCCTTATCCTCCCACGGCCACCTACGGGAATTGGGAATTGTCTGTAGATCGAGCCAACGCGGCGCGCCGGCTGATGCAGAACAGCGGCATGTCTAGCGGTCAGATTACCCAGGTGCGCGGCTTCGCCGATCAGCGACTGCGCAAACCCGAAGCTCCTCTCGATCCTTCAAATCGCCGCATTTCGGTGATTGTGCAATACCTGAAACACAAAGACAGTTCTTCTGGCGAGCCTTCCGCGGAAGAAGCGATGGCAGGAGAAAAGCAGCCCGCTAAGGAAGAGAAGGCTCCGAAGCCTTAGCTTTGGCCCAGGAGAATTCATCAACGCGGCATCTCACATCAGCACCTAAATTCCTGTAGATTGTAAGTGTCTGTTAACGCGGGTGTTAATTAGACACAGCCCGAAACGCGTTGCTCTCTCCTCGACATCTAACACCTGTGGGGTTTGCTGCCCGGCCGCTATCGCATCGCAACTCATTGCCGCGATTCGTGTTTAAGGTGCCGAGGGGCAAGCAGGGCTTACCGTGCGTCTGGGTTGTTTCTGGAGACCCGGGTAAATTTCCTTGAGACCAGAGTACCTCCTCGCCCCGCGAACTTTACAAACCGGATGGTTCGCTTATTTGATCCAGCCGAATTTAGAGACCAAAGGAGAAGTCATCGTCATGAAGAACCGGTTCGTTTGGTTCGCCGTTTCCGCTGCTGTTTTCCTGCTGGCAGCAATTTCCACCAGGGCGCAAGGTCGTTTCGAAGTTACGCCTTTCGTCGGCTATGAAACCAGTGGCTCTTATCCGGTCAGCATCTTTTCGAACATCGGCGGTTCCACTGCTCCCATCGACCGGCTGCGCGTCAACGATTCCTTGGCCTTCGGAACATTTCTCGACTACAACGTGACCGAAAATTTTCAGGCCGAGTTCATGTGGAACCGCAACAACACTTCCTATAGCGCGCACGACCTACTCTCCAATTCCTATTTCAACGCCTATCACTCCGATGTTGACCAGTTTCAGTTCGGCGGATTGTACATGTTGCGCGGCAGCGAACATCGCCTGCGCCCATATATCGCGGGCAGCGTGGGCTTCACTCATGACGAAAACAGCAATGGCACTCCGAACCGCACCGCGTTTTCCTACAGCGTCGGCGGCGGCGTGAAGTACTACCTGTCGCGGCACCTCGGTTTTCGCGGGGACGCGCGATTCCTGCCCACCTACGGGAATTCTTCAACCGGGACCTATTGCGATCCGTTCTTCGGGTGCTACAACGCGAAGATCTCCAACTATCTCAACCGCGGAAGTTTCACGGCGGGCCTGATCATTCACTTTTAATAGTGATGACTCACATTTTTAAAAGAAAAGGGCCACGCTTCGCCGGCGTGGCCTTCTTATTCTTTAATCGCCATGAACCTGGCGAACCGACCTATTTCGCGGGCGCAGGTGGCGGCTCCGCAGGCGGCACAAACAGCTTTTCCTCCACCGGCACGTTCTGCTGGACTTCGTCGATCTTGATCGTGAAACTCCCGCCTGGACGGGCCAACGTCCAGCGATACGGAATCTTCACCCCTTCGGCCGTGCGATAATCCGCATAATCGATTTGCGTAGGGTTGCGACCAAGTGGCGTTTCCGCATAGCGAATCGACCGCAGCAGCAAACCATTTTCCTGATCGAAAAAGAGTCGCAGCGTTGGCTTACCTCTTGCCGTCCCACGCACTTCGAACGTAGGCCGTCCGGCTATTTCTTCACCTGGCCGTACCTTGAAATCCTGATACATCTCCCGCACCTTCACCGGAAAATGCAGAGTCGCATCGATGCGCGCCGCTTCCCCTTCCGCCGGGGACATTCGATGCACTCCGCCCGGCGTGGTGAGCCATCCCACTTCTCCATTGAACGCCGTCACGCTCGGCCCGGATTGTGGATGGGCGATCGACAAACGCTTCTCCGGCGCTTCCGAATAGACTTCGATCGGATACTGACTTCCAAACGCATCGATAGTTCCCTTCTGCACCCGCGTCTTGATTTTATTTACCGCGTCAGCCCCGCCCACCGCCGCCAGATATTTGTCGAACAATTGACCGGCACTGGGAAGATTGGCATGCTCGGCATGATCATCGGCCTCGGCCTCGTGTTCATGTTCGTGGGCCGTGGCCGCCGGCATTTTCGCGGTGTCGGCAGAAAGAATTGGAATTGCTACTGGGTGCGCCGTACCGCGGTGGCAGGTGTAACAGGTCACTTCCAGTTCCCCATTAAAGTGATTCTTGTCGATGGCCAATTGCATCGCGATCATTTTCCGTGCGGTCTGCTTGGTTTTCTTGTCGTCCTTATCCATCTGATGTTCTACGTGACAGAAATCACAGCCTACTCCCAGGGAACTGGCGATGAACTGCATGGAGGGAATCACCTGGTCCGCCGGAATATCCTTCAGCACCTGAATATTTTTGAATTGCTGCTCCGCCGTTTTTGCCGGCGCCGCGCTTGATGAACTGGAGTGCTCCTGCGCACCGCTCAATAGCACCGCACCAATCAGTGCTATCGTTGATACCATGCTGGCGGCAAACATCCTTGCCTGCCACGTTGATTTCGTCATAGGTGTATTCTCCCAGGTTCGCAAAAATGCAGGTTCACGGCATCGTTCCCGCCAGACACGCTTATTTTTGCAGGGTTAAGTCTAGCTCAGCTTAGGATTGCGCCGCTTTTCGCCAGCGCGGTGATCCGGTCGGCAGCGCGGTACGAAAGCGCCTGAATCGTCATCGTCGGCTGCCCGCGCCCCGAAGTCACCAGGCTGCTCCCGTCGCACAAAAACAAATTCGGCACGTCGTGCGTGCGATGATCGGGATCGATGACAGAAGTCTTCGGGTCCTTGCCCATGCGGCAAGTGCCCAGCAGATGAACCGCGAACTGTTGCTCGGTGACGGGGTTGCTCCACTTCGTTTTCGCGCCCGCCGCATCCAGAATTTCCATGGCGCGCGCTTGCATCCAGGTGGCTAGCTTCAGATCGTCTGGATGATCGCGAAAGGTCATGCGCAGCGCGGGCAGGCCCCACGCATCCTTCACCTCATCGTCGAGCGAAATGCTGTTCGATTCGACGGGTAGCGAAGTGCCGTGACAGAAAATCTCCATGGTTCGCGTAAAATTCTGCGCCAGCGTTTTCTTGAACTCTTTGCCCCACCGCGGCGTGTCCGGCGGTAAAGCACTCATCGCGAACGCCAGCGGCGACATGTCGAAGCGCGCATCGAGCCCGCCTCCACCGTGAAAGCCAAGCTTGTCGGCGTCCAACTCATAAAAATCATGGAAAATGCGGCTGACTGCGAAGCCTTTGTAGTCGTTCAACGGCTCGTCGAACACGCCATACGCAATCGCGCTGCTGTTGGGCATCAGATGCTTGCCAACATAGCCGCTCGAATTCGCCAGTCCATTGGGAAATTGGCTGGAAGTCGAAAGCAACAGCAGCCGCGGCGTTTCCGCGCCGTTGGCCGCAACGATGACGGCCTTGGCTTTCTGCAGGTGGGTATTTTTCTTCGCATCGAAATAGACCACGCCGGTCGCGCGGCCACTTTTGTCGGTCTCAATTTTGTGCACGTAGCTGTTCGGCCGAATTTCACAGCGCCCGGTTTTTTCCGCCATGCGAATCACTGTGGAGAGCGCGGTGGACTTGGCGCCCACCTCGCAGCCGAATCCCAGACAGAAACCGCAATTCACACAGGCAGAACGTCCCGGACGCGGTTGCGAAAGAATCGCCATTGGCGCAGGGAACGGGTGATATCCCAATTTACTGGCGGCCCGCTCGAAAATTACGCCCGAGCCCTTTACCGGGAGCGGCGGCATCGGATATGGCTTGGAACGCGGCGGATCAAACGGGCTCGCGCCAGCCAAGCCAGAAACGCCAATTTCCCACTCCACCTTGGTGTAATACGGCTCCAGATCGGCGTAGGTAATCGGCCAGTCAGCAAAATTCGCGCCCGGAATATCACCCACCTTGCTGTGTTCGATGAAATCAATTTCGTGGAAGCGCCAGAAATTTGCGGTGAAGTGCACGCTGCTGCCGCCAACACACGTGCCGTACAAAATCGATTGCTGCGTTCTTGTTTTGTCCTGCGGCGTTTTCCGGAACGTGGTCGGCCGTATCTTCGGGTTATTGGTCAGCGCATGCTCCGCAACCACTTTGACTTCGTTATGCGTGAAATCATTTTCTGTGAGGTACGGGCCTTGCTCCAGCACCACCACGCGAAACCCGTTAGTGGACAACTCTTTGGCAAGCACCCCGCCTGCAGCCCCGGAACCTACAATCACGAAATCGACTTCATCGCTGGGTTTGTAGCTGACTTTGCTCTGGGTCATTTCTTGTCCGTATCCCCTGAGTTCGGATGCCAGCCGGGATAATCCTTGTCGTAAAAACCAAATGGCGGCGAAAAACTGTGTGCCGGGTCTCGATTGATTACTTTCCAGCCCACGTAATCACGATTGCCTCCGCCTTCGGGGTCAACCAAGAAGCCGAACATAGTGTGAAATGAAATGGTTTGGAAAAAGCCGGGACTGTCTGGCGAACGTCGAAATCGTCCTCGCGTGTGTTCTTGATCAACGGTGTACGCCGTCAAAATCTTTACTTGTTGTTCGGCAGCGGCAGCCGAAAAACGCGTAACTCCTGGGTAGAGTTTGGTTGTCAGCGCGTTTACTTCGGGAATTCCATTGTCGTACACCGGTTTGGTATCGCTTGCGAAAGTCTTCAGCGCGACGTCTACGAAGTACACCACGCCGGCTTCGCGTGCCCCAGGCTGCTCGTCTGTCGGGATGATGCATGCCGAGATGGCTTCTACTTCTTTGGCCTGCTCCGGCGTCAACACTGTGAAGCTGTGCGGTGAATCGGATTTTACTGCCTGATGCGCATGCTGGGCCGCAGCTGCGATGGCCGGCCATTGCGTCTGGATCAACGATGCGGCGGCGACTCCTCCCATTCTCAAGAGAAAATCGCGACGGCTCGAACAGTCAAATTGCATTAGCTCTCCGGTAGAGCTAGCACTCTATGGACTACCTGTCGCGCCGTCAAGGCTGTGTTTGAATTCTTTTCCCGATGGGTCCAATTTGTCCTGTCGCTGCAACGTAGACGCCTCTCCGGCTGCTGCTAAACTGTCTTTCCTATGAAAACCCCAGACTACCTGCTTGAACTTAAGCCCGACGAATCTCGCGCCCTCGGCTACGCCATCGTCGATCGGCTGCTGGCCTATCAGGCGCGACTCCAGGACCTTCCCGTCCTTCGCGTGGATTCGAACGCCGATTTGCGCACCGCGCTCTGGGAACCGCTGCCGGCGCGTCCCATGGATCCTCTGGAGGCTCTCGACCGCGTGGAAAAGCAAATTCTCTCCAGTTCCAATCACGAAACGCATCCACGCTTTTTTGCCTTCATTCCCGCGCCCAGCAATTTCGTAGGCGCGTTGGCGGAGTTTTTGCGTACCGGCTACAACATTTTTTCCGGCAGCTGGCTCGAAGGTTCCGGACCAGCGATCGCGGAACTAGTTACTATCGATTGGATCCGTCAGTTAGCCGGATTTCCGGAATCGGCGGGCGGCACTTTCCTGAGTGGCGGCTCCCTGGCAAACCTCTCGGCAATTGTGACCGCACGCGACGCTTTACTCTCCTCGGAACAACTGCCACAAGCTGTCATCTATGGCTCCGATCAGACCCACTCCTCGATCGCGCGTGCCATGCGCATCCTGGGATTTCAGAAACCTCAATTACGCTTGCTACCCTCAGACAACAATTTCCGCTTGCCGCCGTCATCGCTGCAGGCCGCTATCGGCGAAGATCGCGCTGCGGGGCGCATTCCCTTTTGTCTTATCGCCAATGCCGGTACGACCAATACCGGCGCGATTGACCCGCTCGGCGAATTGGCGGATATTTGTTCACGCGAAAAATTGTGGTTACATGCCGACGGGGCCTACGGGGCCGCTGCTCTATTCAGCGCTAAGGGCCGGGCGCTGCTCGCCGGAATCGAACGAGCCGATTCCTTCAGCCTAGATCCGCACAAATGGCTGTTTCAGCCGTTTGATTGCGCAGTGCTCGTCGTGCGCGATCGAAATTCGCTGCGACATGCCTTTCACGTTCGTGAGGATGAAGCGGAATATTTGCAGGATGCCCGCGGCGGCGAGGACGAAATCAACCTTTGGGACTACTCGCCCGAACTCACCCGCCCGTTTCGCGCATTGAAACTTTGGATGTCACTCCAGGTTTTTGGCGCCGATGCGTTTGCCGCTGCTATCGACCGCACCATGTACCTCGCGGAATTCGCAGAAAAAACGTTGCGAGCAGCATCGAACTGGGAAATCGTCTCACCGGCCGCGATGGCGATCGTCACGTTCCGATACGTTCCGGAGAATTTGCAAGGCAACGAGACTTCCCATGAAGTTGCCGCGAAACGGATTGACGCCATCAATCGCAATATCGCTGCCTTGATGCAGGAACAAGCTTTTGCCCTGGTGCTCTCCACCGGATTGCGCGGGACAACCGTTTTGCGTCTGTGCACCATCAACCCGCGCACCACTGAAGACGACATTTCCAAAACCGTCGCCGCTCTCTCCGAATGCGCGCGGAAAGCGGTCTCTGCATTTGGCTAAGGTGGCCGCGTGCAGTATGATTTCCACTTGGCCTAAAAACAATGGGAACCTTCACAGGCGCAATTGGCGCCGGCTCAAAGTGGTGCATTGACCGCATCGTCAGCGCTCTAGCCGCTACAGGAATTAATCCAAACTTACTGACTTTTCTCGGCCTGGTCGTAAATTTCGGCGCCGCCGCTGCGTTCGCCGTGGGACAATTTCGCACCGGCGCTGTGATTATTTTCTGCGCCGGCTTCCTCGACATGCTGGACGGGCAAGTGGCGCGGCGGCAAAATCGAGTTACCGCGTTTGGCGCGTTTTACGATTCCACGCTGGATCGTTACGCGGATTTGGCTTTGTATCTAGGCTTGCTCGTTTATTACTCGGTCAGCGGCCGCACGCCCTATGTGGTACTTGCCGCTGTGGCCACCGCGGGCTCGGTGATGGTCAGTTATGCCCGCGCGCGTGCCGAATCGCTCATCCCACTCTGCAAAGTCGGCTTCATGGAGCGGCCTGAGCGCCTCGTGCTTCTGATCATCGGGGGAATCTTCAATCGCATGGCGCCAGTTCTCTGGGTCATCGCGGTCATCTCCACCATCACCGTGATTCACCGCATCTACTACACCTGGCAGGAAACCCGCGCTGGCCGCGTGCTGCCCAGCTTCCGCGCGAATTTGTAACCCAATTTGAATTATCTGGAAATATTCTTAGCTGCTCACCGGGGCGGCGACGCCGTTTTTCTCGGGATCGGATTCGGCCATCGACTCTTCGACTGGGCCAGCAATTAAGCTGCGCACGCGTTGCTTCAAGGCCGGAACATCTTCTTTCTTCATCCCTTGCGTTTCGATGGTTTCGTGAATGTGCACCAGAATTGTTGTGGGCCGCAAAATCCAATCGCCGGTGCGCAGGTGATGAAACGAACCAACCAGGCTGGCTGGCACAATGGGCACACCTAACTGCTGCGCCAATCGGAACCCGCCGTCCTCGAATTCGCTGATATGGCCGTCGCGTGTGCGTTTCGCTTCCGGAAAAATAATTAAGCTGGTGCCACTGTTAATCGCTTCCTGTGTCAGTCTCCAAAGCCGTTTCAGATCTTTGGGGCTGCGCACATTAGGCACCGGCACATTGCCGAAGCGCTTCATCAGCCAGCCGTAAATCGGAATCCGAAAATGCGATTCCAGTTCCCAGCCGCGCACCAATTGCGGTATCGCGCAATACAAAATAAACGGATCAAACAAATTGACGTGATTCACCATGAAGATACACGTGCGTTGCCGGTCGAACCCAGGATCTTCGCGAACCGCCACCTTGGCGCCAGAGAAAAATGCAATCCTGCGGCACAGTCCCCGCTGCAGCCAATCGTGTTTGCGAGGATCGAGCACCACAGCCAGCCCGATCAGCACCGGCACCACAATCAAAAAATGCACCCAGCTCACGCCCCACAAGCAAATGCTGCGCAGAACATCCCACGCCCGCCTCATATATACACGTCCATAGCGCCCGGCAGAATATCAATCGCCTTGCAATCCAACGTCACAATTTCACCGTCGATCATCACGTCAACTGGCGCGTCGAGAGAAAACTCCACGCGCTTCACCGCGCGTCGCGCAGCCAGCGGATGTTCGATATGCGTGCCGTCATACAATCGCGGAAGCATTTTGATCAAGCCCAGGCGTCCAATCGGTCCCCAGCGCACATATTCAATCAAACCATCTGATGGATCGGCTTGCGGCGCGATCAGCATCGTGCCACCAGTGTACTTGCTATTGTTGAAGGTCAGAAACAGGCACGGCCGCTCGTCCCATTCCAAATCGTCGTCGCAACGCATCTTAAATCCGCGACGTTTCAATTGTGCAACGCGCACGAAAACGCCCAGCAAATACCCAAAATGACCAAACGGCTTGAACACCCGATTGGTCAGCGCGCCTACGTCGGCAGTAAATCCAACACTCATTAAATTAAAGGAGTAGATCGTGCCTTTGCTGTGAATCAGCCGCAAAAGGTCAACGCTTCGTTTACGCCCATCCAGCAACGCGTCCATCGAAGACTCGGGGCCATTTTTTGTAAAATCGCGCAGGAAGGAATTCCCGGTACCCATGGGTAGAAATCCCAGCTCAACACGGTCCACGCGGCTGCCTCGCGCGAAAATCCCGTTGATTACTTCATGCGCGGTGCCATCGCCGCCCACCGCCAGAAATTTGCGGTAGCCCTGATCGTAGGCTTCGCTGGCCAGGTCGTTGGCGTGGCCGGGTTGCGTGGAAGCGATCACGTCCACGGGCAATCCTTTTTCGCGAAGACGTGCGAGTTCCGAGCCCGCCAGTTTTGCCGAACGGCCGCCACCGGCGGCAGGATTCACAATCGCTAGAAATCTGTCGCTCACGGTCCTCCCGGAATCAGGAGTTTACCTGTTCCGAGGCGTTCTTGCCTAAATTGGCTGAATGGTTTTGTCGCGCTCGAGTTTCCCAAGGCGCTCTGCCAGCACGTTGCGTTTCACCTTCATGGACGCCGTCAGCGGGAAGTCTTCGGCGTAAACCACCAGTCCATGGACGCGCTTGTAGTTGATCAAACTATTGTTCCGCTTGACGATTTCTCCGCGCAGCGCCTCCGTAAATTCCTGTCCCGGCTCCAGATGAATGACCAGCAGCAGTTTCTCGCCAACCATGGACCGGCTCGGCCAGACATAATTCGCGGCCATCACGCAGAATTCCTTTACCGGCAAACTTTCGAACGCGTGCTCCACGTCCTCCGCGTAGACGTTCTTGCCTTCTTCCGTAACCACCATGTTTTTCTTGCGCCCAAAAAGCTGCAGGTGCCCCTTGCCATCAAACCGGCCCATATCTCCAGTCAGCAGCCAGCCGTCCACGATTGTCTGCTCGGTGAGCTCCGGATCATTCAGATATCCGGACATTACCGTTTTCCCGCGGACCACGACTTGGCCAATTCCGTTTTCATCTGGGTCCTGAATATCCACTTCAATCCCCGGCAACGGCTTGCCCACCGTATCCGCGCGAAACGGCTTTAGATCATTGACGGTGACGCCGGTGCCGCCTTCGGTAAGACCATAGGCATTTACAACAGGAATTCCCAAGTCGTAGAAAAACTGCAGCGTCTCCGGCTCGGTGAACGCGCCACCAACGATGATGGCCTCCAACTTCCCGCCGAATGCCGCATGCACTTGCTTGAGCAACAGCCGGCTTAGCCCCACCCGCGGCCGATCCTTAGTCAGTGCCATGTTGATTTTGCGCAACGTCTCAAACGCGCGGCGCTTTTGGGGCGGCAATTCGTCGAACCGCGCCTGCAAACCTTTTTGCAAATTCTTCAGCACCAGAGGCACCAGCGTCACGTACGTTATCTGGTACTTCACAAACGCTTCACGCACAAATTCCGGACGCAACGTCCGCAAATGCACCACCGCCGCCCCGCACACAAACGGCCCAAAAAATCCCACCATGAAATCAATCGAGTGGTTCGTCGGCAGAATGCTGAGGTACCGCACGCCCGGCCAGAACGGATACCACGCCGTCAGCGCCGCACACTGCTCCAAATAATTTCCGTGCGTCAGCATGCACCCCTTGGGATTTCCGCCGGTTCCCGAGGAATAAATGATGCTCGCCAAATCTTCACGTTTCCGCGGGACAAACGTCGGTTCGCCCAATCCCGAGCCTTTGGCCTCTTCCCACCGCAGTGCTTCCCACAAGTCGGTGTTCGCCGGCGCTTCCGTGACTATTACCGTCTTCAACTTCGTCGCACCGTTACGTTGCGAGGCCGCGCTAAGCTGCCTCCAAATCGCATACTCCGTAATCAGCAGTTCCGCCGCGGAATGCTGCAGAAGCTGCCACTGCTCCGACGGAGTCAGCTTGAAGTCCAGCGGCACCATCACCGCACCGCAATAAAACAATGCGTACGCGGAGATCAGCCACTTCGACTGATTGGTCATGATGATCGCCACGCGCGTCCCGGCCTCCACGCCCAATTCCTGCATGGCCTTCGCGA
>DASXBH010000256.1:0-9480 GCA_036491775.1 Candidatus Acidiferrum sp. | reverse complement strand
ATTGGTCCAGAGGCGCAGATGACGCGACCATCACCGCGCAGGAACTCCCGCTCCGCCGCCCGGCCCGTCCAGCTCGCTGCCACGTGGCCGCAATCGTTCCCGGATAGCCCGCCATCACCACGGTATCGAGCGATCCGACGTCGATTCCCAGTTCCAGCGCGGAAGTCGTGACTACTCCGCGAATTCGCCCGTCGCGCAAACCCCGCTCAATCTCTCGCCGCTCGTTCGGCAAATAACCGCCGCGGTACCCGCGAATCGTTTCCGCTTTCCCGGGCAACTGTGGATTTGCCTGTTGCAAATACGTAAGAATAATTTCCGTGTGCAGCCTCGAGTTCGCGAAGACCATCGTTTGCAAATCGTGCTTCAGAAATTCCTGGGCCACCCGCGATGCTTCATTGATGTAGCTCCGGCGAATACCCAGCGCCCGATTCACCACCGGAGGATTGTAGAAAACGAAGGTCTTCTCCGCCGCCGGTGCTCCGTTCTCCGCTTGCACCTCAACGCTATCTTCGATCAGCCGGGAAGCCAGCTCTCCCGGATTCGCAATCGTCGCGGAGCAGCAAATGATCTGCGGCTCCCGCCCGTAAAATTTCGCAATGCGCCGCAAACGCCGCAGCACATTGCACAAGTGGCTGCCAAACACTCCGCGGTACGTATGCAACTCATCGATCACGATGTACCGCAGATTCTCAAACAGTCGCGTCCAGCGAGTGTGGTGCGGCAAAATCCCGGTGTGCAGCATGTCCGGATTCGTCAGTACGATGTGGCTCTTCTCGCGGATAGCTTTCCGCGCGTCGCTCGGTGTGTCTCCATCGTAGGTGAATACCCCGAAGCGGTTGTCCAGACGCTGGTTCAGATCATACAGTTCTGCCAGTTGATCCTGTGCCAAGGCTTTTGTAGGGAAGAGGTAAAGGGCCCTGGTATCCGTGTCCTTCAAAACCGCATCCAGCACCGGCAGGTTGTAGCAAAGTGTTTTGCCCGAAGCCGTCGGCGTCACGATCACCACATTCTTGCCGCGATGCACCGCCTCCGCTGCGGCCGCTTGATGCGTGTACAACTGCCTGACTCCTTTGTCGTTGTACGCCCCGCGCACATCCTCGTGCAGCCATTCCGGGAACTCCGCCCATTGCGCCGCCCGCGCTGGATAATGCCGCACCGCGGTCAGCACTTCGCCGTTGTGGTCCCGCGCAGCAAATGTGTCCAGCACTTGTCCCACACGCGTCAGCGCCGACGAAGTGCCCGTGGCCTTTAAAGCAGAAGCCTTTGTGGCGCGCACGGCCAGCGAGTCAGCCATAGACCAAATCTCCATTATTCGCCTTTTGTTCGCTCAGGCTAGCACGCCACTTCCGCCGCTGCAACCCTCAATTTTCGTTTGGTGTGGAAACCCACCAGCAACCTTACGAACGTTTCGCCGCGCGTGCGACGCCAATTCATCCTCAAACAGCTCTGGTACTTTTTCCTAACTTGATTCAGACTGGCTCCCTGTCGGGACAACTAACTTCTCGAGATAGTCCATATCTCATGCCAGACACAAACAGGGAAGTACGTGGAGGTCGCTCACGCGCTGCGAGCGTTCTCACTGACGTCCAATTTTGGGTGCCGGTTTCGGTTCTAGTTGCTGGGCTACTGCTGTTGCGATTCATTCACTGAATTTACCGGAGGCACAGCAATCCACGGTGACGCCGCTCGCTTCTAGCTCGTCAACACAAGTTGTCGCGCGTTCGCGCAGCCTGCAAATACTCGGCGTGCTTTGTGGCTTCACCGCTGGGGCGTGGCTCGGTGCCGCGGAGGCTCCTACCAAACTCGTCACCATTGGTATCTCGCCGGTAGTGATTTCGCTGGTCATGGTCATCGGCGTATTCCTCGCGCGCTGGAGTCTCCCAGCGCTCATTTTGGGAACTTCTTCCGTTCGCGCTGATGTCGGCCGCGCGCCTCACTTAATCGTCTGGGCGCTGCTCGCCGGATGCATGTGGGCCACCGCCAACACCCTCACCATTTTCGCCATTCGCGAAATCGGACTCAGCATCGCTTTTCCTCTCTGGAACTCCAACAGCTTGCTGGGAATTTTCTGGGGATTTCTTTTCTTCAACGAACTTCGCCAAGCAGGTTGGCGTCGCTGGGCCGGCGTTCTCGGTGGCGCGTTGGTAATGTGTATTGGCGCCGCGATTTTGGCCGCGGCCTCCACCACGCAGAATTCCTCTGCGCATTCACTAAACGGAGTCTGGGCCGCCCTGGGCGCCGGCGCGCTCTGGGGCACCATGTACATTCCATATCGCAAAGCCTACCTCACGGGCATGAACCCTCTTTCCTTCATCACGTTCTTCACCTTCGGCGAATTAGGAATGATGTCCCTCCTCGCGCTCACGTATACCGGCGTCCGCCCACTCCTAAACGAACTCGCTCAAGCGCGAGGCGTACTTTTCTGGTTGATGCTCGGCGGCTTCATCTGGGTCATCGGCGATCTCTTCCAGCAATACGCCGCGAAATATATCGGGATCAGTCGCGGCATTCCGCTTTCCAACACCAACCAGCTCTGGGGCTTGCTGTGGGGCGTTTTCGTTTTTGGCGAATTGCAGGGCAAGGCGCAGGCCACCTATCTACAAGTCATTGGCGGCTCGTTATTCATGGCGCTTGGAGCTGGTGCAATAGCCCTTTCTTCCGCCAGTCGCGAAGAACAAACACACTGGAAAGAAGCGGCACAACGCGAGTGCCTTCGCTATGGCGTCGCTGCCGACTATGTCGAGGCCCGCATGGACGGTCGTCAAGCCGCCAGCGAAGTGACTCCAAAGCGCACTGTCTTGGATTGGGTGCTGGTCGCCGCCGCCACCGCCATCCTCGCCTTCTTTGCCTCGATAGCCCAAGTTCCACAATTTTCTTTCAACCGCACTCCCGCTGCCGTTCTGACCGCGGCAATTTTGCTGTTCTTCTTTTTTTGCGGCCTGAAACTCTGGCGCACTACCCGCTTCCACTAAGTTTCCAGATCACTGGGATTTTCGAGCTGCTTGCACTAAAGTAATCAAATCGCAATGAACAATCTCCCGATAGTGGATGTTGTCGGCGTCGGCCTTAACGCCACCGACACGCTGATTCCCCTCGACCGTTTTCCCGAGCGTGGCTGCAAAGTTGAAATTCACTCCGCCAACGCGATGCTCGGCGGCCAAACCGCTTCGGCCATCGTCGCCTGCCGGCAATGGGGACTACGCACGCGCTACGTTGGAAAATTGGGAGACGATCGCGCGGCGGTGCTGCATCGCGAAGAATTCGCTCGTCACGGCGTCGAAGCGCATCTTTTCACCGCGCCGGGCAGTCCCAGCCAGCAAGCCTTCATCATTGTCGATAGCACCGGCGAACGCACCGTGCTCTGGAGGCGCGACAGTCGCCTCACGCTTCTGCCCACCGAATTGCAGTGCGAATGGATCACCCATGCTCGTATCCTCCACTTGGACGGCCACGATACCGCCGCCGCAACACAAGCCGCACAATGGGCCCGGGCCGCAAACATCCCCGTCGTCGCCGATCTCGACGACCTTTACTCTGGATATGAAGCGCTGCTCTCCAACATCGATCTACTCATCACCAGTCGCGATATTCCTGCTCGCCTCACCAGCAACCACAACCTCCAAGAATCGCTTCCGGAAGTTGCCAAACATTACGGTTGTCGTTTGACTGCAGCCACTCTAGGTCAAGAGGGCGTGCTCGCGTGGGATGGCCGGCAATTTCACTACGTCCCGGCCTATCGCGTCGATGCCGTAGACACTACGGGTGCAGGCGACACCTTCCACGCTGGCTTTATCTACGCATTTTTACAAGGTTGGCCACTGCAGCGGCAACTGGAATTTGCCTGCGCCGCTGCCGCCTTAAACTGCACCGCTGTCGGCGCGCGCGGCAACATCCAGCCCGTCGCAAAAATCGAATTGTTCATGGCCTCAGCTACGCGACACACAAGGATTTACGAATCCTGATGGACGAAGTTCTCACGCGAGGCTAAATAACTACTTTTCGTTTGATGCCGGTCGGAGAAGATCCGGATAGCAGGCGATCTTGCCTCAACACGTCATCGACTTTGCCAACCAGGCTGTCGCGCGAGAAGGGTTTCTGCAGAAAAAAGCCACCCTCGACGAATTCGCCATCCGCTTTGTTAAATTCCAGGTATCCCGACATGTAAATAATTTTTAGTTCGCGGTTCTGCGCCTTCAGGCACTTCGCCAATTCCGGCCCGCGCATATTCGGCATGACGATATCCGTTAGCAGCACGCGAATCGGGTCGCCGGCATTGCGGCTCGCTGCGATTCCGACCGCTTCATGACCATCTCGCGCGGTCAGCACTTGGTACCCAGCCGACTTCATAAACTCAGCGGCGAGTTCGCGAACCGCGTCCTCGTCTTCAACAATCAAGACCAACCCCGAGCGTTGCCCCGGAGTCGACATCGCGCTGCTCCTCACCGTCCGGTTCTCCACCTCATGGACCACCGGTAGGTAAACCTCGAAGCGCGCGCCTTCGCCAATTTCGGAATCTACCCAAATGCATCCGCCGCTCTGTTTCACCACGCCATAGACGGTCGCCAAGCCTAATCCCGTTCCTTTGCCTAATTCCTTGGTGGTGAAAAACGGTTCGAAAATGCGCGCGCGCGTTGCTGCATCCATTCCTTGTCCGTTATCCTCAACGAGTAAGCGAACGTAATCTCCGGGTTGCAGCGGCGGTCGCGTTTTGGCAAATGCCTCATCGACCGTCACGTTTTTCGTTTCCACAGTCAATTTGCCGCCGGTCGGCATTGCGTCACAGGCGTTCACCGTCAGATTCATAATCACTTGTTCGAGCTGTCCTGGGTCCGCCTTCACCTTGCCCAGCGTTTCGCCGGCCTGAAACGCGAACGTGATATCCTCGCGCACCAGTCTCTTCAGCAGCGTATACATCTCCGAAACCAGGGCATTCAGATCGACGATCTTCGGCTCCAGCACCTGCATACGGCTGAAAGCCAGCAATTGCCGCGTCAGCGATGCCGCGCGGTCCGCCGCCTTCTCGATTTGGCTGGCGTTTCGGTGCAGCACGTCATTCGGTTGCAAACGATCCAGCATCAAGTCGCCATGCCCCTTGATGATGGTCAGCAAGTTATTGAAGTCGTGCGCCACCCCTCCCGCTAAGCGCCCAATCGCTTCCATCTTTTGCGATTGGCGAAGTTGTTCTTCGAGCTGCTGCTTCTGAGACTCGTTATTTTTCAGCGTACTGCGCATGCTGCTAAATGCCCGGGTCACCCGCGCTACTTCATCCGTTCCATCAGTTTTCAGCGGATAGTCGAAGTTTCCTTGCTCCAACGCTCGTACGCCTTGCACCAGCCAACCAAGCGGACGCGTGAATTTGTCTGAGATGACATACACAAGCACACCGCCCAGCAACACCGCCAGCAGGCCCACACCACTGAGCATCTGATTTTCTTTTTGTAGATACGCCAGCACGTCGTTATACGACTTCAGAACTATGATACTCACTGGATGCGGTCCCGATGCCAGTTCCACCGCGCTGGCAAAGAACCGCTCGCCTTCGAGAGTTACATGCTCCTGCCATGGGCCCGAGCCTAGCTGACGAGCAAATTCCCGCTCCTCAAACAACGGAAGCGTGCTGGCTACAATCTCATTCCCGTAGCGAAACGCAACGTGACTCGACGACAGCCGGCGTAGCTCGTTGGCCGCGGGATCGATGCTGCGTCCCACGATCACCGTGCCCAGAACATTGCTCTTTCCCGGTTCGCCGTCGTAGAAGGGCTGTAGAACCACCTGATATAAACGAGTCCCGCTATACCACCAAGCCGTCGCGCTGTGCTCCCTCAAAGAGCGGCTTAGGAGATCCTGAGCGGTTGCCACGGGAAATTCCGCCATGGTCGCGTGCAATGCCTGAATATTGCCAGCGGCGTCCGACAAGACCAAAAGGTCGCAGTCGTCAGATTGCCACGGGTCTTTACCCACGTCTTCGATCGCTGAGGCATCTCCATTCCGCATGGAGACCAACGAGGCCAGCAAGTCAGCTTTGTGGCTTAGCGCCAACTGATGCCGGTGCTCCAGCACCTGAAAGGTCATCATGGCATTCAAGGATTCTTGTTGGATTTCCCGCTGGATTCGCCCTTCCGCCGTGCGGCGGACGATCAGCAAAGTGGCGCACGTCAACCCGGCAGTCAGCGCCGCAAGCGACACTATGAATTTAGTGCGAAGCCTCAATCAGCCCTCAGTTGTCTTACCCTGAAATGCCTGGAAGAACTGGCTGTAGACTACTGATCCTAAGCTAATTATAAGAATAGGCCCGGAGTACCATTTCCTTAGCTCTCGAGGCCAGTGGCCATCTTGCTTTACCGAGTCAGGAGATTCGAAAGCAATATTTAGCCTGCACTATAACCCAGTACTCCTAGCTGTCGATACGAAATTTCGCTCTGATTCCATCCCGCGAGCCGTGTGGCTTGATGAAGGAGCGTATAGAACTGCGCACCTCGGCACGATCATCGACTATGAGCAGTTGTGCCAGCACAAAAACTCTCAGACGCTTTGGGGCACATTGCCGTGCCCGATGCGGAAGGGATGGTTGGGGGGACAAGGTATTAGGCTGCCGGCGGAAGATTGCGTCTGAACCGGTCACAATACCCACACTAATGTACGGGATCGGGCAAACTCTTGGTTAGGTGGAGTCTCGGAAAGTACGTGTTCGACGTCGACGCGCAGACTGTCGCTTTGCTGACCTACAAACTAAGAGGCGCCTTCGTTCTTCCACATCTCCGCTTGCCGCTTCATGGTTTCGTAACACTCGCAGGAAGCTTCAGCTAAACCTGGCCGGTTATCGATTTTGACGTCACCGCGCCGGTAGGTGATCAAACCCTGTTTTTGCAGCGCCCCGGCCGCTACCGTCACGCTGGCTCGCCGCGTGCCCAGCATATTCGCCAGCGTCTCCTGCGTTAGAGAAACACTGTCGCCGCCCACTCGATCTTGACTCATCAACAGCCAACGTGCCAGCCGTCTGTCCACCTCGTGTAAACGATTGCACGCAGCTATTTGCGTGGCCTGCATCGCCAGTACCTGCGAAAACCGCAGCAGGCCAGTGTTTAAGGCGGGCGACTCCTGTAAGATGCCCTCAAGATCGGTGGCGCCGATTTTAAAACCGGTGCCAGTAATTTGCATCACTGCCCGCGTTGGACTGGTAGTGAAACCGACCAGCAGCGGCACGCCGGCAAATCCTTCTTTACCCACCAGGCCTACTTCTACGCTTTTCCCATCCGCCATCACGCTCAGGAACGAGAGTAATCCGGAATTGATGAAGTATGCGTACTTGATCGGTTCCCCAAATTCACATAAGACCGTGTGTTTCGGAAGTTCAGCGTATTCCAGTTTCGCGAACAGCGAATCACATTCCTTGTTCGGTAAGCTCTGCAAAATGGAATTGTGAATGGCCAGATTTGTCGAGCCATCAAAAAAACTGCGAACATCTCTTAGGCGGGAAAATGATTTTTGCCGAGTCGCCATAGCGTGCCTCACAGCGTTACGTCTCATTCGGCAGGGGACCGCTGTTTGAAGCACTGGGCGGAAGCATGCTAATTGGACAGCCCCACTGTACTCTCTATTACCAAGAGCGACTAGTGCAAACCGTTAGTAAATACGTTTAACAATTTTGTTCTTGCAAATGGTGTACGCTGGCGTACAGTGGACTTGAGTCCTTCTCAGGAGCGAAGGCGGGCCGTCTATGCCTAAAGTCGTGAATAAATCCAAAACTCCTGGGCCCGAGTGGACCAAGCCGATCCGCGATCTCCGCGATAAACTCAACCTCAATCAGGCAGAACTCGGTCGCAGACTTCACTATTCCGCAATGGCCATCTCTCGTTGGGAACGCGGCGAACAAGAGCCGACCGATCGCGGTTATATCGAGCTCGGTAATCTCGCCGGCGATCCTACCTGCTGGTATTTCTGGGGACGCGCCGGTTTGCACAACGAAAACTTGCTACGGGTCATGCCCGAGATGCGTCAGCGTATGCAAAAGAGCAGGCTGGCCAATTTAGAAATTGTTAGTGCCGGGGTTAGTGGAAAAAAGGTCAACCCGGAGAAAGTTCAGTTGGTCGCGATTCCGCTGCTCAAAGTCACGGCAGCGGCGCATGGTGAAAAAGGCGGTCACTCGTCCAGCATGCTCTCCGGCCCCGTCGAAAACATGATTGCCGCGCCGAAAGAATGGTGCCCCAATCCTGCCTCGACCAGTTGTTTGCAAGTCCGCGGAAAATCCATGACCCCGCTAATTCCAGACGGCTGTATCGTCGCGGTCGATTCCTCGCAAAACGACCATGAGCAATTGGATGGAAAAATCGTCGTCGCCTGGCACAAGGATAAGGGATTAACCGTGTCGCGATTCCGCCGTTACGATCACACCGAGATTCTGGTCCCCGAAAATGATGGCTATGAATCCATCACCCTCAGCGCCAAACACCGCTGGAAGATCCTTGCCCGCGTGCTCTGGTGGATCGGCAAAGCACCGTAACCGATAACCGCATCAATTAAACCTGTTAAGTAGCTGGTGTACTGGGTTTCAGCCTGTCGAACACTGGCCGATCTCCGCGTTCGTCTTCATTGCCTTCCAGCAACTTCGTATCTTTTTCAATTCCTATTAGCGCATGGGCGGAAATCGGGATCAACTTAAGCGTTACGTTCGAGATGAACAGCCTCGAAGCTCGCCCCACAATCGGCATTTTGGCGTAGCTCATCAGCGCGCTTACAAACATCACCGTATTGCCCGAAAGGCCGCGCGCATCATTATCAAGAGTGCACGCGGCGGTAGTTCCACAGTCTGTTAGGGCCGCACGAATCGAGGACTCGGAAGTGCCGTCGCAATCAGCACAATTGTTTGGTTTGTTCGTTTTGGCGTTGCCGGTTGCGGCAGTCGCCTGGACCGTCACCCACGAAGAGATTTTTCGTGAGATTCGCGAAGGCTGTGTAACCAGAAGCAAAACCTGCGCCAGCCTCTATCAGCGGAAGTTCTTCTACTTGCTCACCTGCGAATACTGTTTCAGCCACTACGTCACGGCGTTTTTCCTGCTCGTAACCCGCTTCAAACTGATGTTCCCCGACTGGCGCGGATACCTCGTAGCGCTGTTCGCGATTGTCTGGGTCGCTAACATTTATATGAGCTGCTTCGGTCGCCTGCGTTTGGATATAAAGCACGAGCGCGTCGAAATTGCCGCTACCGAAATTGACGTGAAGAAGAAGGAATCCAAGAGCAAGCCGGATGGGCTTCCGCAACAAGCGGAGCGGCCACAATCCGTGGCCCGATAAAGCAGCTACTCGCCACTTCGCGATTTTGCAATCAGGGTTTTATCCGGCGCTTCTCATGCAGCACCGCATTCATAACCGGGCTGTACTTCAATTCGCGATCCTCCCGACAGCATCGCAGCAACAATCCTCCGCGGCTCATGTTTCCGCGACCGACGAAATCTTCCGGAAATACCAGGCGAACGCCAAGAA
>DASXBH010000255.1:0-4265 GCA_036491775.1 Candidatus Acidiferrum sp. | reverse complement strand
CGGCATTTGGCGAGGTGCTTCCGTGTTGCACATTCTTGCTCTGATTTTGCTGTATTTCCTGCCCAGCATTGTCGGCCGACATAAGCATGATGCGTTAGGCATTTTCGTGGTGAACCTGCTATTTGGATGGACGGTGATTGGCTGGATCATCGCGTTAGTCTGGGCGTGCGCGGCCGAACCGCGTGTGGCGGTGCACTATGTGCCGGTTGGTGCCGGACGTTTCTGCTGCCAGTGCGGCTCGCTTTCCCCGGCGGGTGCCCATTTCTGCCCCGGCTGCGGCCGGGTGGTCTAAGAACTCAGTCAGGAAATATTGCAGGCTGTTATGGCGCTGGATTTTTGCATCAGCGGCTGTTTTATGCACAGAGCGGCCGAGCAGCCAACCGTGCTGATAGTTCATAAATAAAATCGTGCAACCAATCCGACGTCGTGAAGCCTCGCGTTACAATCGAGCGGAGGCGAAACTGTGACGCAACACTCGCACCAAGACCAGGCTTTGCGCGAAGAGTTCAACCGCTGGGCAGAGGCGGGGCGCGGCGAAGGAATGGAGCAGGATCATCTGCCCATCACGCTTCCGGTGTTGGAGAAGATGCGGCTGGCGGTTGCGGACACGGTGCTGGATGTAGGCTGCGGGTCAGGTTGGTTGTCGCGGCGTTTGGCGGAGATGGTTCCGGAAGGACGCGTGGTCGGCATGGATATTGCGGATGAGATGATTCGTGTGGCGCGGCGCAGCAGTTCCGATCATCACAATCTGCTATTTGTGACGGGCGAAGTTGGGGAAATTCCGTGGGACGCTCAATTCTTTAGACATGCGATTTCTGTGGAGTCGGCATATTACTGGCCCGATCCCGCGGCTGGGATGAAGGAGATCTACAGGGTGATGCGCGAGGGCGGCTCGGCGTGGGTGCTCATCAATTATTATCGTGACAATCCTTACTGCCACCAGTGGGGCAAATTGCTGGCAGTTCCTACGCATCTGCTCTCTGCAGAAGAATGGACGGAATTGTTTCGCGGGGCGGGGTTCACCGACGTGGCGCACGAACGGATTGTGGATCCGTCGCCCTCGCCGGACGTATATACCGGCCGCTGGTTCAAAGATGCCGCGGAAATACGGGCGTTCAAAGCAGAAGGAGCGCTGCTGGTACATGGGAGGAAACCGTGAGTTATGGACATGAGTGCATCGGTATCTACGAGTCTAAGGGTATCTCTTTAGACGCTCTGATTTAGCTTGCTCTAGTGCTCCGTTCGATACGTTTGTTAAGTTAGTAAGAAGTGTCCCAGGTCCCCCGGACAAGTCAGCCTGATTTCGGCCATGGAGCGGCGATACGAATGAGTCTGCTCGCGTGCAAATACGCAGTGCTAGTGGTGGACGATTCGCCCGTGCAGCGGAAGCTCGTCGAGCAGGTGCTGTCCGGACAGGGCGCGTACCAACTGATGTTTGCGAGCAATGGCCAGGAAGCGCTGGCACTGTTTCAGCAGCACTTGCCAAGCATCGTTTTGACCGACTGGATGATGCCGGACTTTTCAGGATTGGAGCTGTGCCAGCGGATTCGCGCGGACGCGACGCAGCCGTACACCTACATCATCCTGATGACCAGCAACACGGAGAAGGGAAATGTGGTGAAGGGGCTGGCGGCGGGCGCGGATGATTATCTGACCAAACCGTTTGATCCCGGCGAAATGCTGGCGCGAATTGGCGTGGGGCGGCGCATTATCGAGCTGAATCGCGAATTGTCGGCGAAGGGCCAGCGACTGGAAGAAGCAGCGCGCACGGATTCGTTAACGGAGCTGCCGAATCGCCGGGCGATTGAAGAGTGGGCGTCGAAACAGTTGCGCGGAGCTTCGCGGCACGGCTTTCCGCTGTGGGTGGTGGTCGGCGACATCGACAATTTCAAGCGTATCAACGACACCTATGGGCACGACGCGGGGGATATTGTGCTGAAGACGTTTGCGCATGTGCTGAAGAAAAATATGCGAGCGTCGGATATGTGCGGGCGTTGGGGTGGGGATGAATTTCTGCTGGTGGTTACGCATGTGGAGGCCGCGCATGTGGAGGCGACTATCAATCGCTTCCGGGAGCAATTTGCAGAGCTATCATTTCCGCTGCAGGGGCAGAGCGTGCATGTCACGGCGAGTTTTGGCGCAGCGGGAAGCACGGGTAAAGATGATCAGGACTTTAGTGCGCTGGTACGCAAGGCCGATCAGATGCTGTACGAGGCGAAACGCGGCGGCCGTAATTTGGTGAAGGCGCTTCTGTAGCGCCCCGCGAAATCGGCGAAGCCGGCAGGACAAACCACTCTGCGACTAATCACCGAAGTCCTAAGCCCGCTGGCATAACCGCGAGGGCTACACGCGATAAGCAAAACTATGAGCCACTAAGCCGGTACCTCAGGTCTATAATCCCCCAACTGGTTCAGAGGAGAGGCCGAGCATGCCATTGATTGCGCCTGCAGCCGAATGGGGAAGTTTGTCTGCAAAATTGAAAGCGGAAGCGCCCGAAGCGTTTGATGCCGCGGGGCGTGTCTTGAACTTGATGGAAGGCGAGTGGAAAGAGCCGGGTTTCGGGCGCCACTACGAAACGCCGATTGACGGACGCAGCATCGGGCGCATTCCGATGATCGACCTGGAAGCCGCTCGCAGCGCAGTGAAATATGCGAAATCGGAAGCGTCGCACTGGGCCAAGGCGGACCTGGATGAACGTCGCCGCCGCGTTACGGATTGTCTCGCCGGCCTGAAAAAGCAAAAAGAACTGATCGCTTTGCTGCTGATGTGGGAAATCGGCAAGCCGTACGCGCAGGCGTTGACGGACATCGACCGCTGCATCAGCGGCGTGGAATGGTACGTCGACAATATCGAAGGAATGCTGGGCAAGCGCGCGCCGCTGGGGCTGATTTCCAACATTGCGTCGTGGAATTATCCGATGTCGGTGCTGATGCACGCGGTGCTGGTCCAGGTGCTGGCGGGAAATTCCACCATTTCGAAAACGCCGACGGATGGCGGGTTGTATGCGTTGACGGTGGCGCATGCGGTAGCGCGGCGCTGCGGCTTACCGGTATCGCTGGTGAGCGGATCGGGCGGACAACTGAGCGAGGCGCTGGTACGCAATGAATTTGTGCATTGCCTGGCGTTTGTAGGCGGGAAAACGAATGGCGGCGTGATCGCCTCGACGCTGTACGACGAAAACAAGCGCTACATGCTGGAGATGGAAGGCGTAAACACATATGGCGTGTGGCAATTTTCCGATTGGGCGAACCTGGGCCAGCAAATTAAAAAGGGTTTTGACTATGGCAAACAGCGGTGCACGGCGTATGTGCGCTATGTAGTGCAGCGCGAACTGTTTCCGCAATTTCTGGAAATGTATCTGCCGATGCTGCGCAGTTTGCGTTATGGAAATCCGGTGATGGTGGAATCGCAGAGTGATGGGCTGCCGAAGCTGGATTTTGGCCCGCTGATTAACAGCAAAAAGGTGGAAGAGCTGCGGGTGTTGTATGTGGAGGCGCTGGGCAAAGGGGCGATCAGCTTGTACGAAGGCGGTGTGCAGGAAAGCATGTTCTTCCCGAATCAGGATGTGTCCGCCTACGTGGGACCGGCGGCACTGCTGAATATTCCAAAGAATTGCCGGCTGTATCACAGCGAACCGTTTGGTCCACTGGACACGATTGTGGTGGTGGACCACATCGAGGAGTTGGTGTCGGAGATGAACGTGTCGAATGGGGCGCTGGTATCTTCGATTGCGTGCGACGATGCGAAAATTGCCAAGCGCGTGGCCAGCGAGTTGCGAGGATTTAAAGTTGGAATTAATTCGGTGAAGTCGCGCGGCGATCGCGATGAAGTATTTGGTGGCGTGGGACAATCGTGGAAAGGCTGCTTCGTTGGCGGGAAGTATCTGGTCCTGGCTGTAACGCAAGGCGAGCCTGACGAAAAGCTCTACGGAAACTTCCCAGACTATTCGCGCATGCCGGAAGAATTATCTCCAAAAGCGGTAAGCGCGGGCGCGCTTCAAAGATAGTCGCTATTCGAAATTCTCAACTCGCTGTGCAGAAATTATGGAATGTCGTGGACGGAAATTGCGCTCATGTTTTGACGACGTGATGGGGCGGGGCTATACTTCGCGGAGAGCGGAAACGGGGCGGCGAACTGTGGGCGTGATCGACCAGCGATTCGAAAAAAATGTGCTGATTACGTCGGTGGACTACGTGTTCAACTGGGCGCGGAAGAGTTCGCTGTGGCCGCTGACGTTTGGACTGGCGTGTTGCGCGATTGAGATG
>DASXBH010000254.1:0-6284 GCA_036491775.1 Candidatus Acidiferrum sp. | reverse complement strand
GCTTTGGCCACTTTGTAAATGTGTTTCGCGCCTTATTCAGCGGCTGCTTACCCGCACTCTTCTACATCTTCTTCGCGGTATTTCCGCAGCGTTCGTGGCTCGATCGGCGTGCGCCTTGGTTGAAGTGGATGGCGCTTGCCTTTGGTATCAGCCAGGCAATTCCAGGCTTTCGTGATGGCGATCCGCGTTGGCCAAATTTTCTGTGGCGAACGGTTGGAGATCCGACAACCAACGATGTGCGGCTTGCCATTAGTTATTCCTTCCTGTCTCTGGGATTGCTTTCGCTGCTATCGAATTCGCTCGGCAAGGACATCCCAACCGATGTCCGGCGAAAGTCGCGCGTCATGTTTTGGGGAACCATTATTGGGATTCTGCCCATCATCGTGGAACGCATGGTTGCGGATTTTACCGGGTACGAAGTCTCCTTCTGGACCGGCACAGTGGTCATCCTGCTTCTGCTCTTGTATCCACTGTCCTTTGCCTATGCGGTGGTGAAGTATCGAGTACTGGAAATTCCGGCGCTGTTGCGACGCAGCGCGCGTTATGTTTTGGTGCAACGTGGCTTTTTTGTTTTGCTGCTGATCGCGGCCTTTGGCGCAATTTATCTTTTCACTCATTTTTTCTCTGGAGTTTTCACCGGGAATTCGCAAGTGGGTATGGGGCTCAGCGCGGTATTTGGAGTTGCTTTGGTGTGGGCTTCCGGACCGCTGGTCAAACGCGGCACGCAACGAATCGACCGCGCCTTTTTTCGAAGTTCGTATGACACTCGCTTGATTTTGCAGGATCTCGGTGAAAAAACGCGCCTGGTCAGCGATCGTGATGAACTGGCCAAGTTGCTGCGCGACCATCTGCGGCAGGCGCTACATCCGAAGACCGTAGCACTTTACTGTGAAACGGCGGATGGCACACTCACCGCCACCGCCCCGCAACTTCCCGCCAATATCGCAGCACTCCAGGCAGACACTCCGTTCCTGCTTGAACTTGCAGCGCACGGCCGTGCCTGGGACGTTCCGCCTTCCGATTCGCCGGAATATCCCAAAGACTTTCCGCTGGCATTCCTTTCGCCAGAAATTCTGGTCCCACTGCTCGCACGCGATGCACGCCTTGTGGGACTTTTTGTCTTGGGGCATCCGCTCTCCGAGGAGCCGTATTCCCGCGAAGACAAGCGCTTACTAGAATCAGTGGCGGGCCAAGCCGCTGGGGCCCTGGAAAACATCCGCCTGGCTGAGCGAATCGCGGATCGCATGGAAGCGGAAAATCGCGCTGCTCATGAAATGGAAATTGCCCGCGACGTGCAATCGCGCCTTTTTCCGCAAACTTCGCCACCTTTGACCACCATGGATTACGCAGGCCGATGCATTCAGGCGCGTCAAGTTGGGGGAGACTACTACGACTTCCTCGATCTCGGCTCAGCCCACGTCGGCTTGGTGCTTGCCGATATTTCCGGTAAAGGAATCGCCGGCGCCCTGCTCATGGCCAACCTGCAAGCCAATCTGCGCAGCCGTTCGGCAGTAGCTCTCGATGATTTGCCCAAGCTGCTGAAATCCGTGAACCAGATATTCTTTGAGAATTCTCCGGAAGATCGTTACGCCACCGTGTTTTTCGCCACATATGACGACACCACACGCAAACTTACCTACGCCAACTGCGGGCATAATCCGCCGCTGGTTTTTCATCGAGACGGCTCCATCGTTCGCCTTGGCGCGACAGCGTCCGTGATCGGGCTGTTTTCTCCTTGGGAATGTGAAGCGCGCGAATGCGTTCTTACTCCCGGAGATGTTCTGGTGATCTACACCGATGGCGTGACTGAGGCGGAAAATGCAGGCAGCGAGGAATTTGGCGAAGCGCGTTTGATCAAAACCGTTCAAGCTAATCCGAACGCAACTCCTGGTCAGCTACTGATTTCCATTCAGGATGCAGTCCAAGAATTCAGCGTTGGCGAACAGTCCGACGACTTAACGCTGGTCATCGGCTGCGTTCGTTAGAATCTGGTTGGTAGCGCCGGCATCTTGCCGGCCCAAGAAGGTTCGCTGGGTGCTATCCCGCCGTGGTGTGCTGCTCTTTCGCTGCTTCCGCCAGCCAATGTTCCAGAACCGCCACCGAATCGGGGTCCACGTCGATGAATGCCATACCCGACCCCATATTCGGCTGCGAGTAGATAACTTTGGCCTTGGACTTAAATGCAGCCTCACCGGCAAAAATTTTCAGCAGCACAATCGTGTCGACCGGAAAGGGATTCATCATATCCAGGTAGCAGCCGTACAGGCTGAGTTCGCTGACGCGTGTGGCCACCCGAACCTCAGAGCGCTCCTCAAATAGCTCGGCGCTGGCTATAAAAATGTACCTGGGCGTGCGACGTTTTTCTCTGGGCACGGGCTTCTCCCTAAGCTGGGCGTCTTTGGCCCATGCTAGCGCGCCCCTTCGCCAAGCTCCATAGTACCGTTCCATCCCAGAAACAGTTGCTTAGTTGCTACCGGTTTATAGGTCTGACACCAGGGGCAACGAAGAGTCCACTCTTCGCCTCGCGCCTTCTTCAGTAACGCCCGTCGCTTGAGACAACTGGGATACCTAGAACTGCAGTTTCAGCGCGAATTGGATCTGACGCGAAGATCCGAAATCTCCAGTCGGGAACCGGGTGCTGGTGATAATGCCGAAAGAACCGCTGGTCGTGGTCAGCACCGGGTTGCCAAAGTTCGGATGGTTGAAAACGTCGAACGTCTCGGCACGGAACTGCAACTTAAAGCGCTCCGTGATCGCCGTGTCCTTTGTCACCGAGAAATCCGTGTTCACGAAGCCCGGCCCGACGATCGAATCACGCCCCAGATTGCCTAATGTGCAGGTGGGAAGCGTCGCTGGGGGCACAGCCTTGACGCACGGTGACACGAAGACCGATTTGTTCGCGAACCACTGGCTGGGATTTCCGGTCGTTTGCACCGGCCCGATGATATCAGGGCGTACGGTCAAAGAAATTCCCGGCCCGGGCCCGATGATCAGCGTGGGATTCAAGGGATTTCCTGTCTGCGCTTGCGTCACAATTCCAAACTGCCAGCCCGACACCAGACGGTTGCTCTTAAACGGCAATTGATAAAAGCCGCTCAGCACGAAACGGTGACGCACATCGAATTCCGACGGGCCATAGTCGCCACGCGGATTGTAGGAATTCTGCAGAATGTAAGTCTCACCTGTTGAGAGCGAATTGTAGTCCAGAGACTTCGCAAACGTGTACGAAGTCAGAAATTCGAAGCCGTGCGAAAAATGCTTGGTAGCGGTCACCCAAAGCGAATTGTAATTCGAATTTCCCACGCTATTAATCTGGTTGATGGTTCCGTAAGGACAGTCAGGATTTGGCGCCAAGCACTGAGCCGGCACAATCGGGCTCGTCAACGGCAGCGCGGGATAAGGGCGCGTGGAACCATAAATCCCGTCGGTAACGAAGGGTTGATTAACGTTCTGGGTCAGTTGCAGGTGCGTCCCCTTGGTTCCCACATAGGCGACTTCCATGCCCAAGCTGGGCGTGATTTCACGTTGAATCGTCAGATTCCAATCTTGCGCGTACATATTTTTGAAATTCGGATTGATGATAACAGGTCCAAGGCTGGTACCAACAACGGCAGCTGAAGGATTTTCCGCGATGATGCTGTTCGTGGCGGAGTTCGCAGAAATGGGAACGGCAAACGGCGGATTTGAGCTCAGTGGGGAAACAATGTTAGTGGTCGGCGCCTGCGTCATGATTGCATACGCCGCGCGCACCGACGTTTTACCATCCTTGAAAGGATCCCACGCGAATCCAATGCGCGGTTGCCAGTTCATAGCGTTTTGCTGGTAGGGTTGTGTGGCGGAGATCAGGTCGCCGGTGGCAGCATCGAAGTTGGTGAAACGTCCATGCGCTTCCGAGGGCGTAGCGTTCCAGGCATAGCGAAGACCAAGGTTAATCGTGAAGTTCGTCTTCCACTTAAAACTGTCCTGCGCAAAAACATCGTAGGAAGGTTGCAAAATGCGATCGTCGCCGGATCCCAGTTGAACGGTGAACGAACTAGCCGAATCGGCCAGGAAGTTCGCCAGCGACGTGTAGGTCATCGTTCCGACGTTGAGGGCGATGTTGTTGTTATACGCGCGACGAATTTCTCCGCCAAATGTAAAGCTGTGCCGCCCTTTTAGCCAACTGAAAGCGTCATTCAGCACCACGGTCGTATCACCGCGTCCCTGCGGTTCGAGGGATGGGCCTCCAAAGCCCAGGCTTCCTCCAACGTTGAAGAACGGAAGTCCCGACGCCACCGGCGATCCTGCCGGCATCGTCATATCAAAGTTGGCGGGATCCAGCAGCCCGTTGGGAGTGAAGATCAAGTGGATGCGGTTGTAGCCCAGACGCACCGTGTTACTCAGCGTGGGCGAAAAGATGTGGTCCTCGCTGAAGGTCATCAGCTGGCGAAAGCCGCTGCGCGTGTCTCCGAAGCCGGGAATGTCGGCGCCAATCGAGCCGCCTGCCGTGGGCTCCTGGCGCAAATCCTTCTGCACCACGTAATAGCCGTGCAAATGGTCCTTTTGCGAAAGTTCGTAATCAATATCCGCGGATCCCTGGTCCAGCGACACGTTCGCCAGCACGCCCCCGGTGAATCCGTTGAACGTGGCGGGATTTCCCGGCGTGCCGGTGCCCACCAGGTTCGCCTTGGGAATCAGTGTCAACAGCTTGGTAACCGCTGGCGAAGTGACCGCCGCAATCTGATCGGTGCTCGGCACCGTAGTGGAAACTGTCAAGCTTTGGCGTTGCCGCAGCCCTTCATAGGCCAGGAAGAAGAACAATTTGTTCTTGATAATCGGTCCACCAAAGTCCGCGCCAAAATCGTTTCGCTTGAACGGCGCCTGCGGAAGTGGGGCGCCGCTGGAGTTGCGTGCCGCATTGAAAAAGTTCCGCGCATCGAGATCGTTGTTGCGGAAAAATTCAAACAGCTCGCCGTGATATTCATTGGTTCCCGAGCGAGTCGCGAGATTGACGATTGCGCCGGAATTGCGCCCGTATTGAGCGGGGAACGAAGAATTGTCGATTTTGTATTCGGCCAGGGTATCAATCGGCGGTTGAAACGTCAGTTGGTTCTGCACGTTGTCGTTCAGGTTGATTCCGTTCACCAGCCAATTGGTGGTGTCTTCGCGCTGCCCGGCGGTGTTAATTCCAAACGAGCCCTGGCCGCGCAAGGGAGCCGACAGAAATCCATTGGCCGGCGGCGTCACCGTGCCGGGAGTAAGCAGACTAAGGTCGGTGAAGTGCCGGCCATTCAGCGGAATCTGCTGCACTGTCTTGTCGTTGATTACCTGGCCGACGCTGGTTGTGCTGGTATCCACCAGCGGAATTTCTGCCTGCACCTCCACCGTTTCCGTAGCTTCTCCCACCCTCAATACCACGTCCCGGGTGACCGTTGTGGCGACTTCGAGCTTCAGGTCAGAGATCATCACCGTCTCGAACCCCGGCACAGAAACTTCCAGACGGTAATTTCCAATGGGCAGGGCAGGGAAGAGGTACGCGCCCGCACTGTCTGATTGCGTACCGGACGCCACGCCGGTACCCTGATTCGTCGCCGTTACTCTCGCGTTGGGAACTCCGCCGCCCGTAGGGTCGGTGACCGTGCCGTGAAGTGTTGCCGTCGATTGCGCCACCGCCGGATTGACCACGGCAAAGAGCGTACAGAGCACGAACAGCATCCCTACCAGAAACGATGTAGCGAGGACACTTCCACTTCGTCTTTTCATGATTCCCCCTTTGGGTGTAGGCGGCGACCAAGAGCTTGCTGAAAGCTCGTTCCCTGATTTCAACCGTCGTGTCGCGAGTCTTCGCTTTATGCAGCAAGGTCGGTCGGAGCTGCATGCGAAACGGGTGTCGGAACCCAAGTCCCAAGTGGGTCGAGGGGCAATTTCGATGCCAACACATTTAAGATCACATGGCACTCAACACCCCTTGAAAAACAGAAAGTTAGCAATCCCTGTTTGGGGGTATAAAGGGAATTAGGTACACAGAAGGTTTACAAAAAAACACAGATCGCTCTGAAAATCGGAAACTCACAGCATGGGCCACGTCGAACCACAATCAACCCTAGTGTGCTTCCCCACGCACAGGGGTGGCGCAAAGGTGAACGGCTAAGCTAAAATTGTTCGGAAGTTGTAAAGACTTCCTACGTTCCCACGTCCCCCGAAAATAGGACTTCGCTCATGAGTGAGACCAAAACCATCCTGCCCGGAAGCAAGACAGCTCGTCCTACTTGGAAGCCGGCAGGGAAAGTTCACGCCGGTGAACA
>DASXBH010000253.1:0-4005 GCA_036491775.1 Candidatus Acidiferrum sp. | reverse complement strand
GCTTTGCGACCCGCTTCTCCATTCAGCTTATCTCCACACGCCAGGTAAATCGCATCGTACAGCGCCGTACCTGTAATCTGCCGCCCGCCCACTGGCCCCGGGTTTCCGGCAATCATGCCGCCGCTTGGAATATTAATCCGTGCTTTGTTGATGGCACGATCGATAATCGTCCGGTCGTCGGTAAAATCAGAAAGAAGGTCCACGTCAGAGTCGAACGAAATCACCATCGCCTCGTCGCCCTTGCGCAGCACCCGATGCATGAACCGGCTTCCTGCATCCTGAATTGCCCCAAGCATATACTGTTCGCTGCCCGACGTATCCAGCAGCAATCCCAGAGTAATCGGCAGCGCCATTTCCTTCGAGAAGAACGAAATCTTCTCTTCGCGCCCATCCTCAAAAATCTTGAAATCATCCTGCTTCAGGTCGGTAACAATCCGCTTGTTTTTGTCGCGAACCGTGGCAAACAGGTTCACCAAGCTCACTTCCGACTTGATGACCGGAGCCTGGCCCTGACTTTGGCTCTGCGGCAACGCGGGCATTGCCACGGCCAGCGACGCGCTCCAGGCCAGGCAGCACATCAGTGTCCGATTCCAGACTGCAATCTTCCCATTCCCGGTTTTCACTGTTTCTCGGTATCCTTAATGGTGTCTCGAACCCGGCAGGTTCCGTCGTTCGTTCCTACTCCCCATGTCGCGGGGTGGCTGGCTATACGATGCAACCAGCCAGCTTGCGAGATGCGTCCTACGAGCAAGCCGGTACAGGCAATCATTCTAATCTAGCCCGGAAAGTTTGGCCCCATGACCCTGAAATGTCCACGAAATATCGCGCTCCTCACCTTGGCCGCCTGCTTTTCTCTTTCCGCTGCCGCCCAAAGCCGCGCGCAGCAACCCGTTCCCTCCGCGCCGACTCCTAAGACGCCGCCCGACACGCAAACTTCGAAGCCCGGTATCCAAGTCCCGTCTCCCGGTAAAATCGTCACGGTCACGACTCTAGTGGTCCTTCCTGTGACCGTGAAAGATCGTTCCGGCAACCTGGTGCCTGATCTGAAAAAAGATGAATTTCGCATCTTTGAAGATGGCGTCGAACAGCAGGTCTTCTCCTTTACCGCGGAAGCCTATCCTCTTTCCATCGTTGTCCTCATTGATAACGACCTCAAGCAAAAGGACGCCGACCAGGTCGAACCCAGCCTTCGCGCCATCGTCGGGGGCATGAGCACCAACGACGAAGCCACAGTGTGCCGATTCGACCAGAATTTTCACGATGGCGATGGATTTACCAGGGATCAGGACAAACTCTTAACCCAGCTGAACCGCGTCTCGAAAGACGTTGCCGCCTCCGCAAAGAACGGCGCCCCTGCTCCCGGCGACCCTTTTAGCGGACCAACCATCAACAATGCCCCCGCACCCGGAGTCAACCCCATCAACACCGATCCCGGTGTGCGGCTGATCAAGGGACAACCCACCAAGGCTCTGGACGACGCGGTCTTTTCCGCCGCGCAGATCCTAAAGGAGCGGCCCAGTGAGCGCCGCCGCAAGATCATCTTGCTTATCTCCGATGGCGAGAATGGCGCGAAATTCAACACTCACAAGTACGAAGAAGTTCGCTCCGAGTTATTTCGCCAGGGAATCATCGTCTACTCGGTGGCCGTGGGCAGTTCGTACCTGGAGCGCAAGTTCAGCCGCCTGGTGAGCTACGCGAACGACACCGGCGGCGAAGCCTATTTCGGCGCCAAGAGCAGCACCTTCGAAGATTTCTATTCACGCATCACCGAACAGGCTCGCAACCAGTACACGCTCACCTTCTCTCCGATGGGCGACCGCAAGGTGGATTACCACTCCATCGAAGTGCGCGTGCGTCGCGAAGGGCTCACCATCAAGACGCGTCAGGGATATTACGGCGGTACCTTCGCTGAACCTCCGCGCTGAACCGGAAATTCTTCTCGTCGGCAACGAATTCTCTTGACTCTCGTGCGGTGCACTCGTATATGGAGAGCGGGTAGAGTGGCGGTTGCAAGCCTTCGAGCCCAGCATCCAGTGTCACTGAGGATAGAAGGAGATTCCGAATGGCAAAGAAACCAGCAAAGAAGGCCGCAAAAAAACCAGCAAAGAAGAAGTAAGTTATCGGTTTTTGCGACTTGCTTGGAGAGGCGCCTTTCACCGGGCGCCTCTTCTGTTTTACTGCGAAGGCGTCAGCGATTCTTCATGCGCCGGGCAGATTGGCTTGTAGGCGCAACTACGGCAAGCAAAACCAGGGCACGGCTTGAACTCGCGAGCGCGGATGTCTGCTGCGGTTTCCTGGATGATGCGCTCCGCTTCGTCGATCTGCTTGGCATCGCGCGTGGTCACCTGCATTTGATTATTCTGTAGGTAGTGAAATACCAGCCGCACCGGGTTCCACTCGAAAATCTCCCGCGCCGCCAGCGCATAAATGCTCAGCTGCAGCGCCTTGCGCGCATCCGCGTCTTTTCTGGGTTTTCCCGTTTTGTAATCTACAATTTCCACGTCGAAACCGCCAAGGCTGTTCACTTGATCCAGCCGTCCGGTCAGGATTACGTCGTTTTCCAGTGGCAGCTCAAATCCCTTCTCCTGCTCCAGGATCTCTGGCGGAGCCTGAATCATGGCCGCGTGGAAGACCCGTAGTTGCTCCAGCCCATCCTTCTTGTATTCCTCTTCCTGGTAGTCGTCTTCATAACCGGCGCTGGACCATTCCGTCTCGTAGATTCGCTGCACTTCGTCAAAAGGCAGCTTCACGCCTTTCTTCAATTGGCCTACGAACCGTTTAATCGTGGTGTGAATCATGCTGCCGAAGCTTAGAGCCGCGCGCGGCCCTTCTTTCAGCGACCACAAATAACTGAAGAGATATTGCTGTGGACACTTCCGGTAGTTCTCCACCGCCGAGGCGCTCAGCTTCAACGGTTCCGGCGAAGGTGGATAAAACTCCTCAGCCCACTTAGCAATCCGCGTGAAAATTTTAGGCGGCTCTTCGCTAGCCGGGAACAGTTCCGGAGTCACCGCATCACCAGATGGAGTCTTCTCAGCGCGGTCTGCTCGGCGTTTCGGTGCCAGTTGCAGTACATCCTTCCGCTTTACCGTGGGATCCATGACGATGTCTTCCACGAACACCGGCACTTTGCCTTTTTTTTCCGTCACCGTGGTGATGGTCAGCCGGTCCTCAGCGCGGGTCAGCGCCACGTAAAACAACCTTCGCTCTTCCTGAATGTGGAAGTCGCCTTCGGGCAACTCCTCTTTCATCAGGCGATCTGGAAACTCGAATAACGGCGAGCGGTTACGCGCCGGGAAGGCGTTCGAATTCACGCGCAACAGGAATACATGCGGAAACTCCAGCCCCTTCGCCCCGTGCACGGTCGTCAACTGCACGGCGTCTCCCGGCGAGTCGTCTTCCAGGCTCAGAGTTCCGCCTGCTTGCTGGAAATAGTCCAGATACTCCAGAAACTCCGGTAGCCGCATGGTCTCGCTTTTCGGTTCCCAATCCTTGATGAAGCTCGCCAATTGGTTGACGTACTTGCGATCTTGCGCGCTGGCACGCTGCGGGATTTCCAGCCACTCGATCAGATCGCCAAGAATGTCGCGTGCGTTGCGTCGTCGCATGGTTTTGCGCTGCTCGCCGAGATAAGCCAACAAAGCATCAATCGCGGAGTGTGATGGATCAAAAGGCAAATGGGTCTGAGGTGTTTGCAGCACGTCGTACAAAGCCGTGCCGCGCTTCTTGGCTGCGCGCTCGGCCAGCCGCACCAATCCATCTGCCGTCAAATGCCACGCTGGAGCCGAGAGAAGCCGAGCACACGCGATATCGTCGTACGGTTTAGCGATGAGTTGCAGGTATGCGAGCACATCGCGGACCAGTGGATGCTCCAGGATCGACAACTTGCTAATCACGAAGGGTACTTTGCGCTGCGAGAGCTCTTCCACGAGTTGGTCGCGATGCGCGTGCTGACGATATAGCACCGCAAAGTCACGCCAACGCCGCCCCGCTTTGTGCAGGCGC
>DASXBH010000252.1:0-12393 GCA_036491775.1 Candidatus Acidiferrum sp. | reverse complement strand
TCCGGTACGGGAACTTATACGGTTTCGGTCACGCCGCTGAGAGCGGCACTGGCTATTGGGCAAACTCTCCCTGTAACTGCGACAACCACGGATCCTTCCGGCGTGACTTGGAGCGGTGGTGCCTTCTCGCCGAGTACCAGCGCGAGTGGCTTAGCTGTTACCTACACGGCACCTTCTACGGCTGGCACATACACGTTGACAGCGACCAGCATTAATGACTCTGCTGCCAGCGCATCGATCACGATCTACGTGACGGACCTGGCCGGCGTTTATACGTATCACAACGACCTTGCGCGAGATGGTGCCAACTTGCACGAGTATGCGTTGAGTTCCACAACGGTTAACACCTCGACATTCGGAAAACTTGCCTCGTGCCAAGTTGATGGAGCAATTTATGCACAGCCACTCTGGGTAGCGAATGTAAGCATCGGTGGAGGAACGCATAACGTCGTGATCGTGGCAACAATGCACGATTCCGTATACGCCTTTGATGCAGATGCTAGCCCCTGCAAGATGTACTGGCAGAAATCTTTACTTGGACCAAACGAAACCTACGGCAGTTCGGTTGACGTAAACAGTGGGGACATTCAGCCGGACATCGGAATTCTTGGAACACCGGTGATCGATCCAGCAGCAAACATCATTTATGCCGTGGCCAAAAGCAAGGTCGTAGGTACCACGACAGGTTCCTATCACCAGCGGCTCCATGGCCTCCGGGTGGCTGACGGGTCGGAACCAATGGCTGCGGCAAATATCGACAATAGCGTGACTGTTTCGGGAAATTGCGAAGGAGGAACGGGCGTCATCGCTTTTAATCCGTTCGGCGAAAATCAGCGCCCAGGGCTGGCGCTCATCAACGGCGTGGTGTACATAGCCTGGGCTTCCCACGGCGATAATCCATCGCCTGAATGGCATGGGTGGGTAATTGGCTACAGTACTTCCAACTTGTCAGCTCCGGCGGTAGTCTATAACGACTCGCCTGCAGCCACCGGGTTGGGTTATTGCCGCGCAGGAATCTGGATGTCGGGTGGAGCACCAGCCGCCGATGCAAACAACAACATTTATCTCGTAACAGGGAATGGAGCCTACGACGGAGTGAGCGATTTTGGTGACTCCGTTCTAAGGTTGACGCAGTCTGGGAATACTCTGACCGTTGCGGATTGGTTTACGCCTCACGATGCGAAGACTAATCTTGATATAAACGATTTCGATTTAGGATCGGGCGGTGCGACGATTCTCATCGATCAGCCTTCTGCCCCACATCCACAAATGTTGATCGCAGCGGGAAAAACTGGAAGCCTGTTCGTGTTGGACCGTACCAACCTTGGGCATTTCAATCCCTCGGATAACGTTCTACAAACTCTAAGCGTCGTTACCGCTTCTTTTAGTACGCCGGCATTTTGGCAGAACAAACTGTACTTCTTCGGCGCGGTGTGCCAATCGTGTACGCAGACTTGGCCCGGCAATGCCTATACGCTTACTAACAACGCTGTCCCTTTTAACACCACGCCGGCCTCCAGCACACCGACGACGTTTGGCTGGCCCGGAGCAACTCCGTCGGTCTCTTCGAGTGGTGCGACAAACGGAGTCCTATGGGCTTTGGACAATCGCGCGTTCTGTACGGACCAAGTTCTAAATGGGGCTTGTGGGCCAACAATACTTCATGCATACGACGCGAACAATCTGGCGACGGAGTTCTGGAATAGCAGCTCCGTCTCTGCTGATGCAGCGGGCTACGCCGTGAAGTTTACTGTTCCCACGGTGGCGAATGGAAAAGTCTACGTAGGCACGCGCGGAAACGACAATCTGGTCAGCGGTACCGTCTTGGGGGAATTGGACATCTACGGACTGAAACCGAACTGATCTTGACAGTCGATGCAGCTTTACCGAGCAGCAAGGACCTCGGCCTTTCGGAGATCTCCTACATACCTTCGTAGTTCGGCCCGCCGCCACCCTCAGGCACAACCCAGTCGATAATCTGGTAAGGGTCGGCGATATCGCACGTCTTGCAGTGCACGCAATTCGCTGCGTTGATTTTCAACTTCAGCCCCGCGCCTTCGCGCGCCATTTCGTAAACCGCCGCAGGACAAAAATACTGACACGGATTCCCGTACTCCTCGACACATCGCGTGGAACAGATATTGAGATCGCGCACCTTTAAATGGCAGGGCTGATCGTCTTCGTGGCGCGTCCCGGAGTGGTAGACATCCGTCAACCGGTCAAACGTAAGTTTGCCATCACCCTTGAACCGCTCAGGTGCGGGCCGGCCATAAATCTCCTTATAATTTTGGTAACCAGGATGAGTCCGCATCGGATCGGTCAGCCCATGCCCGCCCGTAATCTCCTGCAACCCCGCATTGATAAAACCTTCCAACAAACCATTATGAAAACCCTGATGGAAGTTTCGCACTTTCCACATTTCGGTCTTGATGTAACTCTGATCGATTTTGTTTTTGTAGACTTGCAGAGTTTTGGCGGAGTAATCTCCTTTTTTCAACGCCTCGAAAATTGTCTCCGCCGCAAGCATGCCGCTCTTGATCGCCAGATGCACGCCCTTCAACCGCTGCGCGTCCAGAAAACTCCCTGAATCGCCCACAATCAATGCGCCGTCCAGGTAATTTTGCGGCATCGAGTACCAGCCGCCGTAGGGCAACGATTTTGCCCCGTAGCGCACTAGCTTCCCGCCATCCAGAAGGCTCCGAACGAACGGGTGCGTCTTCCACCGTTGAAACGCAGCGTGTGGATCAAAACGTGGATCCTCATACTCGAGCGCCACCACCAGGCCGATCGAAACACGATTATTCGAAAGCCCGTAGATCCAGCCGCCTCCATACATCTTCGTAGAAATGGGCCAGCCCAGCGTGTGTGCCACATAACCCGGCTTAATTTTCCCCGGTGCAACCTCCCACAGCTCCTTAATCCCAAATCCATAGGTTTGCGGATTAATGTTGTCGAGATTCTTCTTCGCCACCAACTGCTTGGTCAGCGAACCGCGCGTGCCTTCCGCCAGCACCGTAACCTTGGCGCGCAACTCGTATCCCGGCGTGTAGTTGTCTTTGGGCTTGCCGTTCTTATCCAATCCCTTGTCTTCGGTGATGACTCCAGCCACTCCATCGCCTTCATAAATAAGATCAGCGCCGCCGAATTCCTTAAACACGTTTACGCCTGTGGCTTCCACCAAGCCGCCCATCCACTTCACCAGCTTGTTCAAGGAAATAACGTAATTCCCGGCATTCTGAAAAGGCGGCGGTGTGACCGGAACGCGATAGGAGGATTTCTCCGTAAAGATTAGCGCCGCCGATTCCGTCACCGCCGTGTCCAGTGGTGCGCTCTTCTCGAAATCAGGTACAAGTTCCGCCAGCGCTTTGGGATTCATGATCGCGCCAGAAAGCTGGTGGGCTCCCAGCTCGCGGCCCTTCTCCAAAACGTAGATGTTTTCCGCGGAGAGTTCCGGCTTCACGCCGCTGGCGTTGTGCTGCTTAATGAGATTCGCGAGGTGCAGCGCGCAGCCAAGGCCGGCTGGACCCGCACCGACGATCAGTACATCCGCTTCCAATTGTTCGCGTTGGATAGCCATACAGAAATTCTATCAAACAACCGTTTGGGAAAAGGCCCTCAGCCCTTGGTCTTTTGCAGTTCTTCCGTCAAGGCCGGCATGATTTCGAAAATATCGCCTACGATGCCGTAATCTGCGATCTCAAAGATCGGAGCATTTTGGTCTTTGTTGATGGCCACGATCGTCCGCGCGCCTTTCATCCCGACCACGTGCTGAATCGCTCCACTGATTCCCAGCGCGAGATAAAGCTTCGGCGCAACCGTCTGCCCGGAACTTCCGATTTGCCGCTCCATCGGCAGCCAACCCTCGTCGCAAATGGGGCGCGAAGCCGCAATTTCGCCGCCGATGGCTTTGGCCAGAGCCTCCGCCTGCGGAATATTTTCCGGAGCCTTGATGCCGCGGCCTATCGCAACAATGAGCGGGGCCTGCGTTAAATCCACTGCCGATTTCGCTTCCTTGAACAGCTCCAGCGGTTTGGTGCGAATTTGTTCCGCCTTCATTTCCACTTTCACGGCATTGACCGGAGCCTTGCCGCTGGAATGCGCTTGCAGCAAATCTGCTCGGAATGCTCCCGATTGAAATGAGGCAAACCAGGGCGCCGAACCGGTAAAAACCACGTCAGCAGCAGTCTTGCCTTGAAACATCTGCCGAACGAAAACCAGTTTGCCCTCTTCGTTGCGAAAGCCGATGCAGTCGCCAATCATTCCTTTACCCAGCGACGCCGCTAACTCCGGAGCAAAGTCGCGCACTTGATAGGTGTGCGGAAATAAAACCAGCTCGGGCTTAGCTTGCTCCACCACTTGTTTCAGTGCTACGCAATATCCGTCCGGAGTGTAGTTTTCCAGCAACTCGTGCTCGACCAACAACACCTCTGCCACATTCTTGCTGGCTACTTCCTCCGCCAGCGCCGCTACGCCTTTGCCAATCACCACGGCGCTAATCGCGCCGGAAGCCGCGCCCGCGATTTGCTGAGCTGCAACCAGAGTTTCGAAGCTGGCGTTATTCCATTTACCTTGACGCTGCTCGGTAACAACGAGAATTTTCATGGCTAGATTACCCTCGCTTCGAACTTGAGCTTTTCCACCAGCTTGGCCGCAGCTTCTTTGGGCGTGCCCGTAAGGAATTCGGTCTTCTTGGTTTTTGTGGGGACGTAGATCTTTTCTATTTTTTGCGTAGGCTCAATGGTCACACCAAGCGATTCCCGCGTAATCGCGGCAATTTCCTTCTTCTTCGCGGCCATAATGCCTTTTAGCGTGGCGTAGCGCACCTTGTTGATTCCGCTCTGAATGGAAAGCACGGCAGGCAGCGGACACTCGATATGCTGGAACCATCCGGCTTCCAATTCCCGCTTCAGTCTCATTTTTCCGTCTTGGACTTCGATCTGCATGATGATGGTTGCGTGGGGAAGATTCAGGAGCGCCGCCAGCAGTACACCCGTTTGACCGAAACCGTGGTCGTCGCTCTGCAAGCCAGTCATCACCAGATCGTGTTTCTCTTTAGCGATTGCGGCCGCCAATACTTTTGCGGAATTCAAAGGATCAAGCTGCGCGAAGGCATCGTCGGCAATATGAATACCGCGATCAGCTCCTTTTGCCAGCGCCTCTTTAATCGTCTGCTTCACGCGTTCCGGCCCCATTGACACCACCACAACTTCGCCACCGTGCTTCTCCTTCAACCGCAACGCTTCTTCCAGCGCGTAACTGTCCGGCTCATTCATCTCGAAGCCGATGTCCGCTTCTTTGATCCAGCTTCCAGCGATTGCCAGTGGCGCGTCTTTAGCCGGCACCTGCTTGATGCATACGATGATGTTCACGGGAGTTCCTCTATTCAGCAGCCTGCTTCACCCTGGTCATTCGCGAAAAATGCCAAAGGTGTTCAAGCTGGAAATTACCAGGCGCGTTGTCTGGGTGAGATTCTTCCTCCGTTAGAGACTCGGAGTCCGAAGGAGCGATTGCACATCGCCAACAACCAACTGGTTACTTCCCTGTCCACCGCTTGAAAATCAAGGCAGCGTTGGTGCCGCCAAATCCAAATGAGTTCGAAAGCGCATAATCCACCTTGGTTTTCCGTGCGACATTCGGCACGTAGTCCAGATCGCATTGCGGATCCGGCGTTTCCTGATTGATCGTCGGCGGCAGAATCTGGTCACGCAGCGCAAGAACGCTGATGCCTGCTTCCAATCCGCCAGCTCCACCCAGCAAGTGTCCGGTCATCGACTTTGTCGAACTCACCGCCAGTTTCTTGTTGATGGCTCGCTCGCCAAAGAGGCGCTTCATCGCAGTCGTCTCAATAGCATCGCCCAGCGGCGTCGAAGTTCCGTGCGCGTTCACGTAGCCGATGTCGTCAGCCGAAAGCTTCGCATCTTTCAAGGCGGCCCGCATCACGCGAAACGCGCCATCACCATTTTCCGCAGGCTGCGTAATATGGAATGCATCTCCGCTCATCCCATAGCCAACAATTTCGGCTAGGATCGGTGCGTTACGCTTAGTGGCGTGCTCGAGCGATTCGAGGATCAAAATTCCGGCGCCCTCGCCAACCACGAAGCCGTCGCGGCCCGCATCAAACGGCCGGCTAGCTTTTTCTGGCTCATCGTTGCGCGTAGACAGCGCGCGCATCGAAGCGAATCCACCGATGCCCATCGGCGTGATGGTGGCTTCCGTTCCGCCACAAATCATCATTTCCGCGGCGCCACGTTCGATAATCTTGAAAGAATCGCCAATAGCATGCGCTGACGCCGAGCACGCCGTCGCAGTTGCCGAATTTGGTCCGCGCGCCCCATAGCGAATGGAAATATGTCCAGAGGCCAAATTGACGATCGCCGAGGGAATAAAGAACGGCGAAATTTTCCCCGGACCACCCTGCATCAGTTTGATGTGCTCGCGCTCGATGATGTCAAATCCACCGATTCCCGACGCCACATACACACCCACTTCGTCCAGATCCGATTCTTCCGGCTTCCAGCCAGACATCTTCACCGCAAAGTCGGCGCCCGCCAGCGCCACTTGGATGAACCGGCCCATTTTCTTGAGTTCTTTTTTTTCGATCCACAGGAAGGGATCGAAGTTTTTCACTTCGCCTGCGATTTTACAGTCAAAATCAGCAGTATCAAAATGCGTAATCGTGCCTATGCCGCTTTTGCCCGCGACGAGGTTCTTCCAGCTTTCCTCGGTCCCGATGCCTAACGCACAGACCAATCCAACGCCCGTAACAACAACCCGGCGAGTCAACTTGCTTGCTCCTTCGTGCGGGGAATAGCCTGCGGCTTACTTGGCCTTGGCGTGTTTCTCAATGTAATCGGTAGCGTCTTTCACGGTAGTCATTTTTTCGGCGTCTTCGTCGGGCACTTCGATCCCGAAAGCCTCTTCGAAGGCCATCACCAATTCCACTTGATCGAGCGAGTCTGCGCCTAGGTCGTCCACAAACGACGCGGTTGGTGTGACTTCGGCTTCATCCACACCGAGTTGCTCGACAATAATCTGCTTTACGCGTTCTTCCACGCTGGCCATTCCCATTCCTCCGCGACCTGCTGTCGCTCTTCCCTTTTCTTACTGTTTCCCCACACAACCGCATCGTGCGTTATCGTACTGCACATTTCCCTTGCATAGGTAACCTGCCAAGTCTACTTACCCTGCCCCACAAGGTCAACTTACAGACCACACTTTTGAGGGTTCATGCCAAGTAAAGACCACCATTAACGTCCAGGATATGGCCAGTAATGTAGCCCGCCTCGTCGCTGGCCAAAAACACGATTGCGGCGGCGACATCCCGACCGCTTCCCATACGTCCCAGCGGGATGCGCTTCTTCAATTCTTCTTTCACCGTATCAGACAACACGTCCGTCATCGGCGTGGCAATAAATCCCGGCGCCACGGCGTTCACGGTGATATTCCGCGAAGAGATCTCAATAGCGATCGCTTTCGTCAGCCCCACCAATCCCGCCTTCGCGGCAACATAATTGGCCTGCCCGGCGTTCCCACTCTGCGCCACCACCGACGAAATATTGATAATGCGTCCCGCACGAGCTTTCATCATGACGGGCAAAGCCTGCTGAATGCAGAGATGTGCACCCGTCAAGTTAGTGCGAATCACCGCTTCCCAATCTTCAGCTTTCATCCGCATAGCCAGACCATCGCGGGTAATTGCCGCGTTATTCACCAGAATGTCCAGCTTCCCGAACTTCTCAAGCACTGCCTTGAATCCAGCCTTAATCTGCTCCACTTCGGCAACGTCCATCTTCACAGCGAAAGCTTCGCCGCCCTTCCCAGCAATTTCCTGGACTAGCGCCGCAAGTCTCTCTTCATTGCGCGCCGCAACCGCCACCTTCGCGCCAGCCTCCATCAACGCCAAAGCCGTCTCGCGTCCAATGCCCTGCGACGCCCCCGTAACCAGCGCCACTTTATCCTTTAAGCTAAACATTCTTCCTTCCGCCACTGTAGCTCACCTTAGGGGTCAGGCTGTCCACCCGTACCATCACAAACCAGTTCGAAAAACCCCAAATCTGGAGCCTGGGCTACGACACTAAGCCGCGTCCGTCTTCGCTCCGGCAATCTTATCCAAGGTACCCAGCAGGCTCTTTTCATCTTCCACATTCAGAGTCGCTACGCTGCGCTCGATCTGACGCATCAACCCGGTCAACACCTTGCCCGGCCCGACTTCCACAAACGTGTTCACGCCTTCATCCAGCAGCATGCGCATCGACTCTTCCCAACGAACCGGCATGGTGACCTGACGAATCAGCGCTTCGCGAGCTTCATCGCCCTTCCGAATCGTATCCGCATCCACATTCGTCACCAGCGGCACCTGAAGGAAATTCATGGCCGTGGCGCGCAGATCTTTCTCCAACTTCTCTTGCGCCGGCATCATCAATGCCGAATGGAACGGCGCAGAAACAGCCAGCACCACCGCACGCTTTGCCCCCGACTGCGAAGCAATTTCCACCGCGCGCTTTACGGCACTGGCGTGACCGGAAATCACAGTCTGTTCCGGAGAATTCAGATTCGCCGGAGCGCACACTTCATTTTCCGCTGCGCGTTTGCACACCTCCTGCACCACGGCGGGAGAAAGTCCCATAATCGCGGCCATTCCCCCTACGCCCACCGGGACGGCCTCTTGCATGTACGTTCCCCGCTTGCGCACCAACCGCACCGCATCCGCAAACTTCAGCGCCCCAACCGCCACCAACGCAGAATATTCGCCCAAACTATGGCCAGCGACAAAATCCGGCGTGATGCCCTTGTCGGCCAACACACGATAAGCTGCCACCGAAACGGTCAAAATCGCCGGCTGCGTATTGGCTGTAAGCCTTAATTCATCTTCAGTGCCTTCGAAACAAATCTTGGAAATGGCAAAGCCCAACGCTTTGTCTGCTTCCTCGAAAACAGCGCGCGCTACCGGATATCTATCCGCCAGCTCTTTGCCCATGCCCGGGTATTGTGAAGCTTGTCCCGGAAACAAAAATGCTACTTTACCCATAATCGCTCCCTCTCTCCTTACCTCACGCTTTGGCGTGTGTCAGGGAGAGCTCCTGCTCGATTTTTTCATTTACCCTTGCGCGAGCTAGTCCCGCCGCCACGCGAATCGCGTTCTTCACCGCATTCGCGTTAGAGCGCCCGTGCCCGATAACGCACACGCCGCGCACTCCCAACAACGGAGCCCCGCCATACTCCGAATAATCCATGGTCTGCTTCAGGCCTTTGAACGCTCCCTTTGAAAACAGATAGCCCACTTGCGACGCCAATGAACTTTTGTAGGTCTTGCGCATGAACTTCACGATCTCCATGGCCAGACCTTCGCAAATCTTCAGCGCAATATTCCCGACGAAGCCGTCGCAAACGATCACGTCGACCTTTCCGGAAAACAAATCGTTGCCTTCCACGTTACCCACAAAGTGCACCGGCAAATGCTTAAACCGGTCATACACCGCCCGCGTCAATTCGTTCCCTTTAATTTCTTCTTCCCCAACCGACAACAGCCCTACCCGCGGTTTGCGGCTCCCGAACGTCAAACGATAATAAATTTCGCCCATCACGCCAAACTGCAATAAATGCTCCGGCTTCGAATCCACGTTCGCGCCCACATCCAGCAGCACTGAAACACCGCCACGCGCATTGGGAAACGGAGCAGCCAACGCCACCCGATCCACCGAAGGTAGCGTCCCCATAATGAACTTCGCCGTGGTCATCACCGCGCCGGTATTCCCGGCGCTCACGAACGCGTCCGCGTCACCATCCTTCACCAACCGCGCGCCAACGTGCACCGAACTGTCTTTCTTGCGCCGGAAGGCCTGCGCCGGATGGTCTTCCATGGTAATTACTTCGGTCGCCGGAATAATCTCGAGCGGTAAAGTAGGCTTCGACAGGTTCGCCAGTTCAGGCCGTATCACATTCGGTTGGCCCACCAGAAGTACGCGCACGCCGTATTCCTGCGCGGCCAGCACACTCCCCTGCACTTCCGAGCGGGGCGCGTGATCTCCCCCCATGGCGTCCACTGCGATTGTGATCATGGATATTCTTGGGCGACTCAGGAAAGTAGTTGCCAGCTCGTTCGCTTGCTCTCACCGAGACCGCTTCACTCCGTTTAAAACCGACCTTCGTTTACCCTGGAACCCGAAGGAGGGCCACCGACCATCACACGCCGCGTGCGGGGACGCGAACACGGCTACTGCTACGCGAGATAAATCCGACGGTTACTTAACTTCGCGAACCGGACGTCCCTTGTAATACCCGCAATGGGAACAGGCGCTATGCGGCTGCTTCATTTCGTGGCAATTCGGACATTTCGCCAAGGCTGGCTTCGTCAGGAAATCGTGGGCGCGACGAGTGCTGGTGCGCCTCTTGGAATGTCGTCGTTTTGGATTAGGCATTGCATTACTCCTTATTTCGCTTCACGCACCAACGCCCATGCGCCCGATGATGAAGTCGTATTCTCTGAGCTTTAAAATCTACGGCCAAACAAACGCAAATCGTACAACACACTGAAAACACACACAGCAAACCGCGGCCCACCGCCGAATTCCACCTAACGTTATTGTTTCTTGAGCCAGTCCTGCTTCAACCGTGCGAGGGGAGCCAGTCGCGGATCGCTCGCGTGCCGCTCACACCGGCACTCTTCGTGATTCAGGTTCGCGCCACAGGAAGGGCACAATCCACGGCAATCGCTTTGGCAAATTACTTTCATCGGTAAAGACAGTAGCACTTGTTCCTTCAACACGTCTGCTAGGAACAAGCCTTCTCCTTCAAAAAACCCTATCTCCGTATCATCGTCCTTCAACCGTTCTTCTTCGTGCCGGGTGCCCTTGGGAAGCGGCTGGTAAAACAGGTCGAAATCCCGGTGGACATCCTCAATCACCGTCTCGAGACACCGCGCACACACCATCTCAATCTTGGTTTCCAGTTCGCCGGTAACCCGGATCTGGCCTTCCAGCAGTTCCGCCGAAGCAGTCACTTCCAGCGGCCCCGCCTGTTTCACTTCACTGATGCCGTAATCAATGCTTCCCGGGGCGTAACTCTTCCGGATGCGCACTTTGCGGACGGCAAGATCCTTGACGTCGAGGAACATATCTTCTGCGCCTCCGGCGCGTACGCTCATGCTATTCCATTATTTCGGCACTCCGCCCGTAAGTCAAGAAAGCTGGAGCCATTTGCGAACCCTTCGCTGCCTGAGGGGCAATGCCACCTCCTAGTACCGCTCGCTTTGACCGGCCAGGCCGCCGAGCCGCGCCTGCCGCTTCCTACGCCTGCCGGATGACCTCCAGCAGACCATTCATCGATTCCCGGCTAGATGCTTCCTTGTCCTTAGCCGCGTTCAGATAATGGGTTTCCAGAGACATCGTCCCCGAATACCCGTCCTTCAGAAGCGCTCGAAATTGCCCCACATAGTCAATCTTTCCGCCACCCACCGGACGCCACACCGGTCCGCCACCAGTCGGGTTGGGCTGCGCATCCTTCAGATGCATGTGCCACAGCCTCTTCTTATCCAGAGGCGCATAGCCATCCGGGTAGGGTCTCAATTCTCCCGCCTCAAAGGCATTCCCCGGATCCCAGTTCAGCCCGAGCGCCGGCGCTTTTACCGCGTCCAGCATCGCCGCACTTTCCACTCCCGTAGCGACATTGCACGTAAATTCATTCTCGAGCAACAGTCGAATTCCTTCACGCTGCGCCACCTCAGCAGTCTTCGCCAGTTCGCTCGCCACCCGATCAAACACCGTCTTGGGATCCGGCACGCGCAAGAACGAAAAAATCCTGATCTTGTCGGTACCAAAATCCTTCGCGCGCGCCATCGCGTTTTCCAGTAACTGCCCTTGTTTCGCATAAGGGCTCTGCAACGGATCATTTTTCGAATCGGCAAATCGCGACTCGGTTCCCGGCAAGGGCGTTTTGAAATAGGAAGTATCGATCACCGAAACTTGCAGATCATACTTAGCCAGCAAATCCTTGGCACGCTTCACCTCGTCAGCGGTAAAATCCGTGACATACTTCCCCCAAATGAATCGCAACTCCACCCATTTCAGGCCGAATCCCTTGGCCCAAACCAGCGCCTTCTCCAGGTCTTGCGTCACCTCATCCGTGATCACGCCCAACTTGAACTGCGCCAACTCCGCCGCCATTGCACGAATCGCTGTGCCCAGCACCAGTGCCGCCGTCCCACCCGCCACAAAATCTCGCCGCTTCACCATAGCCTCATCCTAGTGCTCCTAGTTCCCTGCCGTCAATTTTCGATCCTCGAGAAGGAAATTTCGCTGTACCGCAAGCAACACGTGTTAGGTTACTCGCATCTTGATTGACAAGTTTGTAATCCATTTCACTTGGGGGTGAACTATGGTCCAGCGCATTGCGTAC
>DASXBH010000251.1:0-4999 GCA_036491775.1 Candidatus Acidiferrum sp. | reverse complement strand
CAGGAAGGTCCCCATGGGAGTTCTCCATTTTCGGTACCGTGAGCGTAGAAGGACACTTCGCGTATCGCTCTCGGTGCCAGTAGTGGTGCATGGCGAAAACGAGATGGGCGAAAAGTTCTGTGCGCGCGCGGTGACGCGTTCAGTAAACCAGCAAGGCGCATTGCTGATGATGGATGAACTGGTAGTAACCGGGCAGATGCTGCTGCTGGTGAACGAGAATACCAGCCGGTCGACAGAAACGCGGGTAGCGCACGTAAAACGCGAACGGGATGGGAAGCTATTTGTGGGACTGGAATTTGTGAATCCCGATTCGAATTTCTGGAAGATGACGTTTCCGGTGCCGGGAGCGAGGCCGCTGCGGCGGGCGAATGGTTCGAAGGCTAGCGCCTCGTCGTAAGGTGTAAACTCTAGTCGTAAAAGTTAATCAAAGACCTGCTCTAAATTTCTCTGAAGTGAAAAGCCAACAACTTACTTTCGGACCTGCGGAATCGTTTCGCGCATTCGCCGCGAGATTTTGCGAATGCAAATAAAGAGGCACCGTAACTTGTTGCGTTACGGTGCCGGTTGAAGTTGAGAATGCTGACGCGGTTAATAGCGAGCGGCGACGATGCGGATCGCTTCGCCAACTTCGTGGCGAGCCTTGTCGATGTGCTCGAAGGCGCGCTGCTGCAAGCCAACCGCAAACTGATTGTCTTCTTCGTGCTCGAGATCCTGGTGAGCCTTGTTCAGGAGTTCCATGGCGCGATGCAGGCGGCCGGGCCAATCCAGACCGGAGTCGACCGAGACGTGATCGTCGATGTCTTTGCCATCTTCCACGGCGGCCTTCTTGATTTCGTCGATGGCCTCATTGATCTGGTGAACCGCTTCTTTTTCTTCGTGCTTCAGCTCACCGTGATCGGGACGTTCGAGGTGGGCGCGAGCAGCGCGAAGATCGGAAAGAGCGTGCAAATACGCGGGATGACGGCCTTGCGCGGCCGCATTACCCGGTGTAATCGCAAGGAATAAAGCGAAAAGCAGAGCCGGGAACACAAGTTTAGCGATGGACTTCATCAGCGTGATCTCTCCTTGATGGACTTAGAATGTGCCGGCGAAGCAACGCTACTGTACGAGAAGCGCCGCGCCTTCACTTCGAGCACTTACGTAAATTAACACCGTGGCAGCGCGATAGTTTCGCGGAGAAGTACAGCCGTACGGAATTGTATTCCTGTACGGAAGGTCAGGGAATTTTTGCAGGATTTCTGGAGAGGAATGCGATTGGAGGTCACTTGCGGCGTTTCGATTTTGAAGAAGATCTGCGTGATTTTTGAGATTTGGATGATGAGGCGCGATGCGATTTAGATGGGAGTTTCGCCAGGGCGCGTCTTGGAGAATTTACGTTGAGGAGAGACTCGCGTGTTTTCCTGGGTAATTTTGCGGAGACGAGATCGTATGAGGAGCGCAAGAGTTCGGCAAGTTCGGTGAGAGGGATGGCATCGCGAGATTCGAGGGCGACCCATTTCGCGCGAGCGAGATAGGGAGCAGGTATCACGGCAGGGCGTTCGGTGAGTTCGGGGAATAGTTCGGGGTCGACTTTGAAACTGAGCCATACGGCTGCGGGTTCAAGGTTGGTGACGGCAAACATTTTGCCGCCGACTTTGAAGAGTAGCGCATCGCCCCACTGAATTTGCTCAGTGACGCCGGGGAAGGAGAGGCAAAGTTTTCGAAGCGCGTCGAGGTCCATAAGGGTGGCAGCCTAGCTTGAAGGAATTGTGATGAAACGTTTCGTTAATCGCCGGCGGTTGTAGCGTAGCGGCGGAAGAAGGAGTCTTGCTTCCACTGCGGAGCGGCAGTCGTGTTGGCGGTTTCGATGAGCAGACGGCGGACGATGTCTTCATAGAGGGCGGCGGCAGAGAGATCGACGGGCTGGTTCACATCGTCAGAAGGAGCGTGGTAACGATTGGTGAGCCAATCCTTGAAGAGTTTTTGTTCAGGCGAGCCGGGCTCGTAGAAAACGTCCATGATGACGGAGGGCACGCCATGGCGAATGAAATTGTACTGATCGCTGCGGATGAAAAGATTGCGGAGCGGCTCGGGGTCGGGAACAGGCTTCACGCCGAAGGATTGCGTGATGGCGGCGGCGTGCTCGCCTAGATCGGAATCAGCGAGGCCCTGGATGCGCATAACTTTCAGGGGAACGATGGGCAAAAACATATCGACGTTGATGTCGGCGATGATGGACTTGGGTGCGACAGTGGGGCGCGTGGCAAAATATTTGGAGCCGAGAAGGCCTTTTTCTTCGCCGGTAACGAGCAGGAAAATTACGGAGCGTTTGAGTTTTTCCGGGTGAGCGCGAAGATCCGCAGCCATGTCGAGAACCAGAGCGCTGCCGGAGCCGTCGTCCATGGCGCCGTTGTAGATGCGATCGCCGTTGATGGGAGCGCCGACGCCGATGTGGTCGATGTGGGCGGAAAGCACGACGAATTCATTTTTCAGAGTGGGATCGGAACCGGTGAGCTTTGCGACGACGTTCGAGGATTCGACTTTTGTGGCGAGGATGGCGGCGTTGGCCTGCAGGGAAACGGCCAACGGGAAATGAGGAAGCGGTTGGCGATCTTTGCCGAGGGCCGTGATTTCCGCGAAGGTGTGACCGGAACCGGCGAAGAGTGGCTCTGCGGAAGCGGGATTGAAGGTAACGCCAATCTGCAAGCCGGCAGTTTCATTGAATTCGGGATCAGCGAGATCCATGGAGGGGTGATTGTGATTGAGGGAGATGCGCGACCAGGGAATGTCCATGGAAGAGGGATTCGGAATTGCGATTAAGCCAATAGCGCCGGCGGCGCGCAGCGATTTCCAGCGTTCGGCGATGGTCTGGTAATGCGATGCGAGCGCGGTAGGAATTTCGGAGGGGGAGCCGTTGAGATAGACGACAACTTTTCCTTTCACGTCGAGGCCGCCTAGTTCATCAAGATTTTTTTCCGGCACGCGCAGGCCGTAGCCGACGAAAACGAGCGGGGCGTTGAGTGTGGCCGAGGCGTGGGTGAAGCGAGTGCTGATGTAGGCGTCGTCGGCAAAGGAAAGCTGCTTGGATTGACCGTTGCTGACCAGAGCCAAAGACGACTTGGACTCGTCGACCTGATATTGATTGAGGTGGACGGGTTGGTAGAAACCGTCGGTGCCGGCAGGCTCGAGGCCGGACTTTTTGAGTTGTTCCACGGCGTAAGCTTCGGCTTTGCGCAGGCCTTCGCTGCCGGTGTCGCGACCTTCGAGGGAATCGTCGGCAAAAAATTTGACGTGCGACCACCAAGACTTGCCGTCGAAATGGGAATTGGCAGCCTGCTGCTGGGCGGCGGCGGGGCCGGCAAAGCTGAGTAGCACAGCGAGAGACGCGGACGCAACGTTACGCATTTATTCACCTCGTGGAAATCGACGCGAAGAGAATAGCAAGGGAAATAGCGCGAGTCACGCGCTTGCCGGCAGTGCTTACCCACAGAGCGTTACTTGAGTTGAGTTATTTGCGGTCCGCTGCGGCAGAGGCTTTGGCGGCGGCCGGGGCGGTGATTGTGACGGTATCCGGTACAGACCAAACTGGAGTGCCATCTTTCATTACGACTTTATGCATGACGACCTTGGCGGAATTTGCGGCAACGTCGATGGTCAGATAGTGATAATTCTCGCCGTTGTCCTGATAGAGATCGTCTTTGGGATGCAAGATAAGGTACGGATGAGCGCCGCCACCGCCGGTTACGAAATAGGTGACGCCGGCGTGTTCGAAATGTTCGTAATTGTGAACGTGGCCGCTGAAGACGATGAAACGGGCCCGGGTGTTTTGCTGACGCTCTTCCAGAAATTTGGCCAAGGCTTGTTCGGCAGAGCGGGCCGAGTGTCCGCCGCCCATCGCGGCTTTGTTGTTATCGGAGGAACTGGTGTAGGGCGGGTGATGGAAGACGAAAAAGACGAAGTCGACGCCCGAAGGAAGATGATCGAGTTGCGAGGCGAGCCACTGGGCCTGCGGGCCAGAAGTTTCATCGAGGGAGCTATCCAGCGCGAGCATCAAGGTGTTTGCAGCGCGCGCCGAGTAGAAGCGGCTGTTCTGTAGTTCGGGGTAACGCTGGAAATAATTGGCGAGCGCGGAGGGAGACGGTGCGGGAACCGCGCGGGATTCGTGCAAGTCGTGATTCCCTAAAGCGGGATAAACCGGAATTTTATGTTCCCGCCACACAGCCGTTTCGGAATCGTAGTCTTGCCAATCCTTGGAATCGTAGCCGTTGTAAACAATGTCGCCGCCAATGGAAATGAAGGCGGGATTTTCTTTGTCGATGGCAGCGACGAGAGCGCGACGAACCGCGGGATTGGCGGACTCGTAGTCCGCAGGATCGTGGAAACGGGTGTCGCCATAGGCCACGAAACGGAACGGCGTGGAAGTTTTGAGTTCGAGCGCGACAGGCTTGACGGGATCGGATTGGGCGGCGCGTGGATCGTGAAAGGAGCACGAGGCTGCGAGGCAAGCTGCGGCAAGAATGGTAAGGGCGTAGGTAGATTTCATGAGTTCCTCTGGAGCAAGAGTACACCAAGGGAAATTGCGGGGTGGTAAACGGATTTTCAGAGAAGCTACAGCGGCTGTTGTTGCGCGGGTATTAGTTCGTTTCGAAGGTGAAGCGTCATTCGCTACTCGCCGCCCTTGTCATAGGGATAGCCTTTTTCGGCCCAATCGATGGCAAAGCTGGTGGGCAAAACGAGCAGGCGAAGCTTGATGAAGCCCATAGAGGCGAGTTGTTTGTAGGCGGGGCGGATGTTGGGGCAGCGCTCCATGGGACAGCAGCCGCAATAGATAACGAGATTGGTGGTGCGAGGAAGGGAACCGGCCCAGGTGGTCATTTCTTTCAGGCCTTCGTCGTTGCCGGTAGTGCCGTGGTATTGAGCGCCTTTGATGTGGCCTGCGGTGTACAGGCGTTTGAAGCCGACGAACAGAATGACGGGAGGATTTTTAGTGTCGGCAAGTTCTTTGAGGAGAGCTTCGGGT